>JBOHAK010000538.1:0-18505 GCA_050697795.1 Gaiellaceae bacterium | reverse complement strand
TAGCAGGGCCTTTGTAGTAGCGGGGGCGGGATTTGAACCCGCGACCTCCGGGTTATGAGCCCGGCGAGCTACCTGACTGCTCCACCCCGCGTCGCGGCCACCAGGATAGCATCACTTCGATGCCCTGGTGGACGTGGCTTGCGCTCGGCGTCTTCGCCCTCGCGCTCGTCGCGACGGGGATCTTCGCCGTCTACGCGATCGGCAGGGTCAGGCGGGCTCAGGTGCTCGCCGAGCAGCTCCAGGCGCGCGTCGACGAGCTCGCCCGCACCGCCGAGGCGGTCGAGCGGCGCCTGGCTCATGCGCAGGCTCGCGCGGAGGAGCTCGAGCGCGAGCGGGCGCGCCTCGAGATCTCGCTCGACCGTCTGTCCGTGCTCACGTGGGCGCTCTCCGACGCACGGAAGAGCGTCACGCGCCTGCACCGGACGTACCTGCGCAAGTGACCCGCGTCGGCGTCGTCGACCTGGGCACGAACTCGACGCGCCTGCTCGTCGCCGACGTGGACGACGGCACGGTGCGCGAGATCGACCGCCGCCTGACAATCACGCGCCTCGGCGAGGGCGTGGACGAGCGTCGCCTCCTCCTCCCCACCGCGCTCGCCCGCGTGCGGAACACGCTCAGCGACTACCGGCGCGCGCTCGAGGCGAGCGGCGCCGCGCGGACGCTCGCCGTGGCGACGAGCGCCGTCCGCGACGCGGAGAACGGCGAGGCATTCCTCGGCGAGGTGGAGTGGAGCTACGGGTTCGACACGCGCCTCCTGTCCGGGCATGACGAGGCTCTCATGACGTTCCGGGGCGTCTCCGCCGGTCGCGACGTGGCCGAGGGCACGCTCGTCGTGGACGTCGGCGGCGGCTCCACCGAGCTCGTCCTCGGCGGCCCGACCGGGGTCGCGTGGCACGAGAGCCTCGACCTCGGCTGCGTTCGCCTGACCGAGCGCTTCCTCCGCTCAGATCCGCCCGAGCGCGCGGAGCTCGACGCCGCCCGCACGCAGGTCCATGCGCTGCTCGCCGACCGCGTCCCTGCCGGCACCCGCCCGACGCGCGCGATCGGCGTAGCCGGCACGGTCACGACGCTCGCCGTCCTCTCCCTGGGCCTGGACGAGGAGGACCCGGACCTCGTGGACGGCCACGAGCTGGGCTCGGCGTGGATCGCGGAGCAGGTGGAGCGCCTGGCCGCCATGCCCGTGGACGAGATCCGCCGGCTCCGCGGGATGCACCCCGACCGTGCGCCCGTCATCCTCGCGGGCGCAATCGTGCTCGCGGAGACGCTCAGCCATCTCGGCCTCGACGTGCTCGAGGTGAGCGAGCAGGACCTCATGCACGGCGCCGCCCTCGCTGCCGCCGAGCTGCCCGAGCGGCCCGAGGGCAACGCGCCCCCGGGCGCCTACACCTGCTGCTGAGCCGAATCCGCCGGCGGCTCGTCCTCGGCGAGGCGCCGGAGCACCGGCTCGCGCGGGAGGACGCCGAGCAGCCGTCCGTCCTCGGTGACGGCGAGCCGCTCGAGGCCCCGCTCGACCATCAGGTGGAGCGCCTCGTCGAGCGGCGTGTCCGGGCCGACCGTCGCGACCCCCGGGTCGGCCAGGTCGCCGGCCGTGAGCGAACGGAGGTCGCGCCCCTCGGCGACCGCAACGACGAGAGCGTCGGTCGTCACGCAGCCGAGGAGCCGGTCGCCGTCGGCGACGAGGACGTTCTCGACGTGCGGCTTCGCCAGGAGCTCCGCCGCCTCGCGGACCGGCGCCTCCGCGGCGAGCACGCGCGGATCGGCCACGAGCGCCTCCCTGACCTTCACGCGCACCCGCCTCCCATCGTGAGGCGCACTCTACGCTGCCCGCTCCACGACGAGCGTGAGGCCGTCGAGCGCCCGGACGCGCACGCTCTCGCCCGGCTCGGCGCCCTCCTCGCAGCGCGCCCGCCAGAGCTCGCCCTGCAGGCGAACCTGGCCGAGCGGGGCGCACGGCGTGACGACCTCGGCGACCGCTCCGACGAGCGTCTCCGGCCCCATCTTGACCTTGCCCCGGCGGGAGTACCAGAGCCAGAAGAGGGTCTCTCCGACCTCGACGACGGCGGCGACCGCCACGACGGGAAGCGCCCACTCCGCGGGGAGGACGAAGACGGCCAGGAGAATCGCGCCGACGAGGAGCATCGGCGCGATTCTCCCTCGCGCGCGGGATCGCCGCGCGCGTCAGCTCACCGGACGAGCATGAAGCCGATGAACTTGCCCCCGCTGACGACCGCGTCGAGCCGGCGCGTCGTCTGCGCCCGGACGGTCTCGGCCGGGCCGAGACGGAGCCTGGCGACGACCGCGTCCGCGGCCGGCTGGTTGCGGAACGCCGCCAGAAGCTGATCGAAGGTCAACCCCGCGGTCGGCTCCTCGCACTCCTCCTCCTCGACGAAGAAGCAGGGGAGCTCGGGGCCGGCCGACCCACCGCCCGTGACGGAGATGTACCCGCTGCGGTTGGCGTTGGCCGGGACGCGCAGCGAGAGATCGACGTTCCGGGTTCCCGGCAGGTGCGACGGCTTGACCACGACTCGCAGCCGGATCAGCTTCCCGCGCTTCGCGCGCACGAACTCGGCGGCGACGTACCGCCTGCCGTTCCAGACGAGAACGTTGCGGATCCGGTACCGCTCGACCGCCTTCTCGATGTCGAGCCGCGGCACGTCGATGCTCGTGACCTCGATGTCCTCACCGTCGAAGGCCTGCAGCAGCTCCGCCGTGAAGGCGGGCTCGGCCACGGTGTCGAACGAGATGTCGAAGGTGGAGGCGACCCGGGTGGAGCGCGAGAGCTCCCACGTCGCCCCGCCGTCGCGCGTGCCGCGGATCGAGTAGTCGAGGGCGGCGCTCCCCGCCCCGATCCGGTCGATGGTCACGTCCACGCTCTGGAAGAGGTGCGAGAACGCGAGGAACGGGAGGAACTCGGGCATGATCGCCTCGCTCGAGCCGGTTCGCGTCCGGCCGGTGTCCAGGTCGGTGACCGTGGACGTGACGGGCGACGTGTCGGGGCCGACGCCGATCTCGCCGGCGATGCCGGCCAGCCGGTCCTGCGTCACCGTGCCCACGCTCTCGGCGATGTTCGCGAGCTTGTAGGAGCCGAAGATCGGATCCGAGACGATGGTGATCGTGTCGGCGGCCCGCGCGCCGAGCGTCGTGTCGCCGGTCCAGTTCATCGGGTGCCCGAACGCGACCACGCGGCCGTCGCAGACGAACGTCGTCGTCCCGACGCCGGCCACCGTCACGTCGCCGACCGAGAGAGCGGCGGCGAAGGAGTCGCCCGCCCGCAGCTTCCCGGTGGGGTTGGGCGGGTTCTCGGAAGCCGACGAGCCCATGTAGGCGAAGAAGGGCAGGTTCTGGCGGTCGATCGCCTGCTGCATCCGGCGCAGCCCGCGGTCGGTGAGCCCGGATGCCGAGAGCGGCGTCTTCAAGCGCGTGAGGGAGCCGAGCTGGGCGACGGAGAGCCCGCTTGCCTCGGACATGCGCGCGGCGAGGCTCCGCGGGACGGCGACCCGGGACGCGGCGAGCTCCTCCCCCTCACCGGAGGCGAGCAGCGCGGCCATGTCCTCGGCGGGCGTCAGGCCCGCAAGCGTGGAGCCGCCTCCCGCGAGCCCGTAGGCGATCGCGCCGGCGAGCTCCTGCTTCCCCGTGACCGCGTCGCGGAAGAAGACCGGGGAGCCGGATGCCCCGAACCAGAGGCCCCCGGCGGCGTCGACCGCCGGGCCGGAGAGGTTGACGACGATTATGTGGCGACCCGGCCCGACGGCGTCGCGAAGCGTGCCGAGGATCTCTGCGTTGAACGTGACGGGGTTGCGCCCGCTCGTCACCGAGAGCGCCGTCCCCCGCAGTCCCGTCGTCGCGTCGGCGAGGGGCATGACGGCCGGGCACTCGGCCTGCAGGTCGAGCGGAGCTGCTGCGGCCGTCCCGGATGAGACGGCAACCGACGCCGCTGTGGCGACGACGACGAGGAGGCCCACGATCCGCCTCGTGGCGCGCCGAACGATCATTTCTCTTCCTTCCCTTCGGATCACGGCCCCGTTCCGAGCGACGGGGCTCCTGCGCGTCAGAATGCGCCTTTCACGGCATGAATCCAAGCGCACGCAGCAATTCCTAGTCGAATGGTGGGGAGGACATGCCGGGGGTGAGATTCGAACTCACACGCCCTTGCGGGCAGAGGGTTTTAAGCCCCCCGCGTCTACCGTTCCGCCACCCCGGCGAGCGGCGTCAGTTGGAGCCCTGGGCTAACGAGTCGAGTTCGAACTTCTCGGGCGCGTCGCCCTGCGGCCCGCGGAAGTCGTCCACGAAGTCGTCGAAGGCGCCCTCGTCGAAGGTCGTGCAGGTCATCATGTGCGTCCAGGAGGTGAGCACGAGCTTGTCGGCGAGCTCCGGCGCCTCCTCCTCGAGCTCCGGCGCGAGCGGCGCGACGAGGAGCCCGTTCGTGTCCTCCTGGTACCAGTCGGCGACCTGGGCGACCGCCGTGGCCGGCACGCCGGTCCCGTACTGGACGACGACGCCGCCGTGCTCGAGATTGTGGACGTAGTTGATCTGCGGCACGGGCTCGTCGTAGAGGTTCCAGATCGCCGTCTGCGCGTTGTGGAGCCCGCTCGTCGCCGGAATCGAGTTGTACTCGTAGTCGTCGGGGAGCTCCTGGACGTGGTTGGCCTCGAGCGCGGCAAACGTCTGTCGCTCGCAGTCGCCCGGGCCCTCCACGGCACCCGATCCGCCTCCGTCGCGCCCGCTCATGATGAAGCCGATGCCGACTGCGGCCGCAGCGACGACGATCACCACCGCGACGGCGATGAAGATCCACTGCGAGCGCCGCGGGTCGTGCTCCTGGCGATAGGCCTTGGGAGCTTGAACCGGGCGCTTGGGGGGTGTTGGGACGCGATCCTTCTTGGCCACGCGGAGGAAAAAGGTATCAGCCGGCCGCAGTCGCCCTCGCACCAAGGAAGCCGGCGACCGAGTTGAGCTCGCCGACGAGCGGGGCGGGCGGAAGCGCCTCCAGGAACCGGCGGCCGTATGCACGCGTGCGCAGGCGCGGATCGAGGATGGCGACGACGCCGCGGTCGGAGTGGCCGCGGATCAGCCGCCCGAAGCCCTGGCGGAGCTGGAGGATCGCCGAGGGGAGTGCGTAGCCGGCGAACCAGTCGCCTCCGGCACCTGCGATCCGCTCGCAGCGGGCCTCGTAGAGCGGGTCGCCGGGCGCCGAGAAGGGCAGCTTGTCGATGACGAGGAGCGAGAGCGAGTCGCCCTGGACGTCCACGCCCTGCCAGAACGTCTGCGTCGCCATGAGCACCGAGTCCACCTCCTCGCGGAAGCGCTCCAGCAGCCGCTCGCGCGGCGCGTCCCCCTGGACGAGCACCGGATGCGGGATGCGCGGCGCCGCCCGCTCCGCCAGCTCGTCGAGGGCGCGGTAGGAGGTCGTGAGGACGAGGGCGCGGCCGCCGGAGAGGCGGCAGAGCGCGGCGACCTCGTCGGCGACCCGCGCGTCGTATCCGGCCGCCCGGGGCTCGGGGAAGGAGCGCGGGACGTAGAGGAGGGCCTGCTCGCGGTAGTCGAAGGGCGAGTCGAGCGAGACCTCCCGCGCCTCGTCGAGCCCGAGCCGGGTGCGGAGGAAGCGCGGCGCGAGCGTCGCCGACACGAGGATCGAGACGACCTCCCGCTCCCAGAGGGCCTCGCGCAGGAGGGCCGAGACGTCCACGGGCGCCCACGCGAGCGCACCCTGCTCGGCCCAGGAGACGGAGTCGTCGCCGTCCACCGCCAGGCACTCGTCGAGATCGTCCACCGTCCCGAGCGCGCGCCGCGCGAGCCGGTCGAGATCCTCGCCGCCGCCCCTGAGCGACTCGGCGAGCTGGACGAGCGCCCCGGCGAGCGCGGCCGAGGGGGCGGTCGCCGCCTCGGCGTCGGCCTCGGTGAGGCGGCGGCGGCCGCGGCCGGGGTCGAGCCCGGAGAGGAGCTCTTCGCCGCGGCGGTCGATCAGCTCGAGCGCCCGGGCCGGGACCGAGCTCCCGGCCTCGCGGCAGCCCCGCTCCACGTCGCGCAGGAGCTGGCGCAGGCTGCCGAGGGAGATGCGCCCGCCGAACCAGGCCGAGGCCGCCTCCTCGAGCCGGTGCGCCTCGTCGAACACCACCGCGTCGTGGTCGGGCAGCACGCCCGCGCCGTCGCCCGTCCTCCCGCGCAGCGCGAGGTCGGCGAAGTAGAGCGCGTGGTTGGCGACGACGAGCTCGGCCTCCTGCGCCCGGTCACGCGCCAGCTCGGAGAAGCACGCTCCGTGGAAGGGGCAGCGCCGGCCGGCGCAGCGGTCGGGCCCGACCCCCAGCTCCGCCCAGAGTGTGTGCCGGGGCTCGAACGGAAGCTCGGCGCGGTCGCCCGTCTCGGTCGTCTCCGTCCAGTCGCGCAGGCGCTCGAACTCCCGCGCGTCCTCGGCGCTCGAGAAGAGCGCGCCGGACGCGCCGCCGAGAAGCTGGAGGCCCTGCAGGCTGCGCCGGCAGAGATAGTTCTGCCGGCCTTTGAGCACGGCGACGTCGACCTCGCGACCGAGCGCCGCGGCCGCGGTGGGCACGTCCTTCGTGAGGAGCTGCTCCTGGAGCGCCTTCGTCGCGGTGGCGACGACGACGCGCTTCCCGGAGGCGAGCGCCGGGATCAGGTAGGCGAGCGTCTTCCCGACGCCGGTCCCCGCCTCGGCGAGCAGGTGCTCGCCGCGCTCGAAGGCATCCGCCACCTCCTGGGCGAGCGCAGCCTGCTCGGCCCGCGGCTCGAAGCCGGGAAGCGCGGCAGCGAGCCGCCCGCCGTGACCGAAGAAGGCGCGCATGGGGGACGCCGAGAGTAGAACGGCCACCGGTCAGCATAGCGAACGTGTGTTCGCTTGGCCAGGGCGAGGTCACACCTCCGGCGGCGGAGCCCGCCGCGAGCGGGCGCTGGCCCCCGCCGACGCCACGCTCACGAACACGACGGCGAGCGCCTCGGGGGGCCCCGGCACCTGCGCCAACGCGACAGCCCCCACGAGCGCGGCGACCGCAGGCTCGAGGCTCTGGAGGATCCCGAACGTCCCCGTGGGCACGCGCCGAAGCGCGAGGAGCCCGAGGACGAACGGAAGCACGGAGCCGAGCACGGCGACCGCGACACCCGTGACCAGCACGCGGCCTCCCAGGAGCGCAGAGCCGCCTGCGGCCAGCCCGAGCGGCGCGAGCACGACGGCCGCCACGAGGAGCGTCGCCGTGAGGCCGGCCACGACCGACGAGTGCGCGAGCAGCCGCTTGGCGAGCACGATGTACGCGGCCCAGCCCGCCGCCGCGGCGAGCGCGAAGCCGAGGCCGACCGGGTCGAGGTCGACGCTGGGGCTGCCGAGCAGGGCGACGCCGCAGCCGGCGAGCGCGATCCAGAGGAAGTCGAGCGCGCGCCGCGAGCCGGCGACGGCGACGGCCAGGGGCCCGAGAAACTCGACGGTGACCGCGGAGCCCAGCGGGATCCGGTCGATGGCCTGGTAGAAGCACGCGTTCATGAGGGCGACGGACGCGCCGGTGGCGAGCACCAGTCCGAGCGGCAGGGAGCGGAGGCGGTGGAAGGAGCGCGCGCTCAGCGCCGTGAGGAGGAGGGCGGCGAACGCGACTCGGAGCCAGACGAACCCGAGCGGACCGGCCGTGTCGAACGCGCTCGTGGCGAGCGCCGCGCCGCCCTGGACTGAGAAGGCGGCGCCGACGACGAGGAGCGGTGCGGGCGCGTCGGCGAGCCGGCGCGGGCTCACCCGGCGGGCGGGGCGGTGACGTCGAGCTTGAGGACGTCCGGCCGGTGGTAGTGGCCGGCGGGGTCGAAGCGCTGCCGTTCTTCGTGGAGCCGCGCCGGGTCGAGCTCCGCGTAGAGGATGCCCTCCTCGTCGTAGAGCGGCCCGGCGAGGTACGCGCCGTCGGGGCCGAGAATCGCGCTGCCGCCGTGTCCGATCACGTCGATCCCGGCGAGCTCGTCCAGCAGCGGGAAGTCGGCGGGATAGGCGGCCGCCCGCTGGAAATGGCAGGGCGCGACCACGAACGCGCGCGACTCGCGCGCGATGTGGACGAGGGTCGCCTGCCAGGCCTCCGAGTCGTCCGCGGTTGAGGCGAGGTAAATCTCCACGCCGGACTCGTAGAGCGAGAAGCGCGCGAGCGGCATGTAGTTCTCCCAGCAGATGAGGCCGCCCAGGCGCCCGAGGCCGGTCTCGATCGCGCGGAGCCCGCGCCCGTCGCCCTGCCCCCAGACGAGCCGCTCGTGGTTCGTGGGAACGAGCTTGCGGTGGTGGAGCGCGAGCTCGCCCTCGGGATCGTGGTAGAGGAGCGTGTTGTACAGCGTCCCCGGCCGCTCGGGGTCGATCTCCGTGACGCCGGTCACGAGCCAGACGCCATTCGCCCGAGCGACCTCGCCGAGCCGGTCGGCCGCCGGCCCGGGCACCTCGACCGACTCCTCGGCCAGCCGCGCGAAGGCGGCCTTGGCGCGCGGATCGGCCCAGCCGGCGAGGAACTTCGCCCAGACGGAGGAGGGATAGACGGGGACGAAGGCCTCGGGAAAGACGACGAGCTCGGAGCCGGCGCCCGCCGCCTCGGCCGTGCGCTCCGCGAGCCGCTCGAGCGTCGCCTCGCGGTCGAGGACGACCGGCTCGATCTGGGCGCAGGCGACGGTGACCGGGCGGCGCACGAGCGGGTTCTACAGGAAAAAACCGCTCTTTGCGGAGACTTCCCCCGCGGCCGCTTGACGCGAACGGCCGGCCGGTTGTAGGCTCGCGCATGCCAGATCCGGTAAACCTTCGGGTTCGCCGGATTTGGCGTTTAACGGGACGGTTCGTCCTCGCGAAGCAGCTCCGTCCGACCCGGTCTCTAGCGTTTGTCGGTCCATGGTCGGGATCGTCCTTCTCGCAGTCCTCGTCGCCGCCGCTCTCGCGGTGGGCGCCGTGTGGCTCGCCCGCGTCCTCCGCGTCGAGCTCGGCGGCCTGCGGGCCGAGAGCGCCGAGCAGCTCGCGGGGCGCAACGCCGACATCGACCGCCGGCTGGTGGGGATGACCGAGACGATGGACCGGCGCTTCGGTGAGCTCGACACGAAGGTCGACCGGCGCCTCGGAGAGCTGGACGTCAAGGTCGACCGCCGGCTCGCGGGGATGACGGAGACGTCGTCGAAGATCCACGAGCGTCTCGGCAAGGTCGACGAGGCAACCGCGCAGATGAACGAGCGGGCCAAGGACTTCCAGCGCTTCGAGCAGATGCTCCGCCCGCCGAAGGCCCGCGGCGGCGTCGGGGAGCTCCTGCTGGCGAATCTCCTCGCCGACATCCTCCCCCCGGCCCGGTACACGCTCCAGCACGGCTTCCGGACCGGCGAGCGGGTCGACGCCGTCATCCGGCTCGACGACGCGCTCATCCCGATCGACGCGAAGTTCCCGCTCGACAACTTCCAGCGCTTCGTGGAGGCCGACGGGGACGCGGCGCGCGAGCTCCACGGCAAGGCCTTCGCCCGGGACGTGAAGGGCCACGTCGACGCGATCGCGCAGAAGTACATCCGCCCCGACGAGGGCACCTACGAGTTCGCGCTCATGTACTTGCCGGCCGAAGCCGTCTACTACGAGCTCGTCTGCAACCGCATCGGAGGCGACGCCAACCCGCTCGCCTACGCACAGGAGCAGAAGGTCATCCCGGTCTCGCCGGCCACCTTCTACGCCTATCTGCTCGTCCTCGTGCAGGGCCTGAAGGGCCTGCAGATCGAGGAGCACGCGCGCGAGGTGATGGCCTACGTCGCCGACCTGGGCCGGGACTTCGCGAAGTTCAAGACGGATTTCGACCTCGTCGGCCGCCATCTGGGGAACGCCCAGACGAAGTACGGCGAGTCGGAGAGGCGCCTCTCGCGCTTCGAGACGAAGCTCGAGCGGGCGGCGGAGTCGGAGCTCCCCGAGCCGCCGGCGGTCGAGCTCGCCGAGCTTCCGCGCGCCGCCGACGCAGCCTGACCTGGCTGACACGGGCGCCGGCGGGCCTGTTCGGGGCGCCTGCGCGGTTCCTATACTCGGTTGGGGTCAGCCATGGACGTCGTCGCCTGGTTCTTCTTCTGGCTCGGAATCGCGCTGCTGGGCCTCGGCGTGCTGCTCCTGGCGAGATCGTGGGGAGAGCGGCGCTTCGGCGGGGCCGTCGCGCTGCCGCTCGCCGCGGGGCTGCTGCTCGTCGGCACGGCCGTCCAGCAGTTCATCCTCTTCGGCCTCCGCTTCGGACGGGAACGCGCCGTCGAGTCGCCCGCCTTCCTCACGGTCTCGGCGATCACCGCCGCGCTCGCCACCGCGGTGTGGATCGCGCTCGGCACGCGCCGCGGTCGTCAGAGCCTGCGGCGGGGCGCCGAGCGCCCCCAGCGCATCCGCGAGCTCGAGGTGCTCGGAGCCATCGCGCGGCTGAGCTCCCAGCCGGGCACGATCGAGCAGGTCGGCGGCGCCATCCTCAATGCGGCCATCCCGGCGGTCGGCGTCGACGCCGCCGTGCTCCTGCTCTACGACGTGGACCGCCGGATTCTTACCGCCAAGGCCGCCAGCGGCATCGAGGACGACGCGTGGCGGAGCTTCCGGATCGAGGCTTCCGACGCGTTCAACCAGCAGCTCCTGAGCCGCGGCGGACCGTTCATCGTGAAGGACGTCCAGCGGGAATGGCGTCTGAAGATGCAGCTTGCGCACTCGATCGGCGCCCGCAGCGCGCTCGTCGTGCCGATCCGTCACGAGGGGAACCCGATCGGCACGCTGACGTTCTACTCGGTGAGCGCGCCGCGGCGCTTCGACGCCGTCACGGTGACCGTGGCCGAACTGGTCGCCAACGAGGCCGGCGACGTGCTCGAGCGGGCACGGCTCCAGGAGGAGGTGGCCGAGGAGCGCGAGCGCGCGGCGCAGGTGCTCGCCCACGTCGGCGACGGCATCATCCTCGTCGACGAGGACGGGATCGTCCGCCTCTGGAACCCCGCGGTCGCGGACATCACGGGACTCGAGGCCCGCGAGGTGCTCGGGCGGCGCCCCGAGGACGTCCTCCCCGGCTGGGCCGCGATCGCGCCGCTCGTGCCGGTTACGAGCGCGCCCGCCTACGCCGCCAAGCACGCGGAGACGCTGCCGCTCGACATCGCGGGCCGCGAGCTCTGGGTCTCCATCTCGGCGGTCGAGTTCCCGAACGGAACCGTCTACGCGCTCCGCGACCTGACCGAGGAGCGGGGGATCGAGAAGCTGAAGAGCGAGTTCGTCGCGACGGTGTCCCACGAGCTGCGGACGCCTCTGGCGGCCGTCTACGGTGCAGCCATGACGCTCCGCCGCCGCGACGTCGAGCTCGACGACGAGCGGCGCGCACGGCTCCTGTCGGTGATCGCGAGCGAGTCCGACCGCCTGGCGCGCATCATCGAGCAGGTTCTCGCGGCGAGCCGGCTGGATTCGGGGACGTTCGCGCTCACGGTGGAGCGCTGCGACGCCGGCAGCCTCGCACTGGAGGTCGTCGAGGCTGCGCGGATCAGCCTTCCGGACGGCGTCGGCATCGGGATCGCGGCGGGGGACGGGTTGCCGCCGGTGGCAGCCGACCCGGACATGCTCCGCCAGGTGCTCGCCAACCTCGTCGAGAACGCCGTCAAGTATTCGCCGCAGGGCGGCGGCGTGCACGTCTCGCTGGAGCCCCAGGAGGGCCGCGTCCTCTTCGCGGTGCGGGACGAGGGACTCGGCATCCCGCTCCGCGAGCAGGAGCGGATCTTCGAGAAGTTCTTCCGGCTCGACCCGAACCTCGCGCGCGGCGTCGGTGGCACCGGGCTCGGGCTCTACATCTCGCGGGAGCTCGTGCGCCGGATGGGCGGGCGGATCTGGGTCGCCTCGCGCGAGGGCGAGGGCTCCACGTTCTTCTTCGAGCTCCCGGTCGCCGAGAAGGAGGAGCACGCGCCCGACGAGGGGGCGGTCGAGACTCCGGCCGAGCGGGCCGGCGCCGCGGGAACTTAGAAGCGCAGGAGCGCGCCGATGCCCTCGACCGGGTCGAGGTCGCGGCGATCGCGAAGGGCCCAGACGGTCCCGCCGTGCGCAAGCGTGCGCTGGACGGCCAGGTTGAGCCCGTCCTCCGAGTCCTCGAATGCCGTGCCGTCGAGTGGGCAGGTCTGGCCCTCGGCGGCGAGCCGTCCACACGCGGGGCAGCGCTTGGCCGGCCGGACGGCGCCGTCCTGGTAGAGAAGGAGCTCGACGCGACCGTCGGAAGCCGCCTCGAGCGTCGCAGCCCACCCGGAGGACGCCCGACCCTCACGGCCGGCCTCCTCCCGCCAGCGCTCCACGAGCTCCGCTTCCCGCTCGGCGCGCCGGCGCTCGAGCACGGGCTCCGCCACCGCCAGAAGCTCGGCCGGCTGCGCGTGCGCCTCGGCGTGGGCGATTCCCGCGACGACGGCGCGTGTCTCCTGGGCGAGGAGGCCCTCGAGCTCGGACCACGTGTCCTCGGAGGCGACGACGACGACCTGCGAGTCGTCGAGGCGGCGGACGCGCCGGTCGACCTCCTCCGCCACGCGGCGCAGGTGCTCCTGGGCCAGCTCGTCGACATGCCGTTGCCGGTTCGCCTGCGACCAGCCCCCCTGGTCGTGGCGGCGCGGCTGTCGCTCCGAGAGGTTCGCGAGCTCCTCGAGGCGCCCGGCCCGCAGGCGGTAGATGCGCCCCTGCTCGCGGCCTGCGACGACGACGAGGGCTCCCTCGCCGCGTCCTACGAGCGGCACGAGCGGGGCCAGATAGAGCTCGTGGCCGAGCCTGATCCCGTCCGGCACCGTCTCCGTCAGGGGAAGCGAGCGCCAGACGCCGTCGAGGCCGGCGCAGAAGACAGCCACCCCCTGGGCGCCGTCGCGCCGGAACTCGACCTCGAAGTAGCGGCGGATGCGCTCGAAGTCCTCCTTGAGCCCGACCCGCTGGCCGTGCGTCAGGTCGTCCTTGCCGGCCCCGTTCGCCTTCGCGCCCTGGTCGAGGAGCGAGTTGAGGCGCGTCTGCGCGTCACCCGCCGTCGGCGCCGCGCTCGGGTCGAGGTCGAGATAGAGGCTGATCGCGAGACCCTGTTCCGCGTGGACGCCGGCCAGGTCGCGAAGCTCTTCCCATGTCACGGTTCGTGCCATCGGTCGCCCCCTGTAGGTTTCCCGCTCGACCTGAGAAGCTACACACTGGAACACGACCTCGTCGGCGGTCGTTAACGAATGTAGAAGTCCGAGGACTGAAATGGAGAGTGGTAACGCAGTGAACGCAACCGACGTGCGCGAAGTGATCGTGATCGGCGGCGCCGCCGCCGGCTACACGGCCGCGCTCTACGCCGCCCGCGCCAACATGGAACCGCTCGTGATCGAGGGCGTCAGCTGGGGCGGCCAGCTCATGATCACGAGCGACGTGGAGAACTATCCGGGGTACCCCGAGGGCGTGCTCGGGCCCGAGATGATGCAGGAGTTCCGCAAGCAGGCGGAGCGGTTCGGCACCGAGTTCCTCACCGACGACGTGACGAAGGTCGACTTCTCCGAGCGCCCGTTCCGCGTCTGGGTCGGGGACGACGAGTACCGCGCCGAGACGGTCATCGTGGCCACGGGCGCCAACGCGCGCCAGCTCGGTCTCGAGTCCGAGCGCAGGCTCCAGGGCCGCGGCGTCTCGTACTGCGCGGTCTGCGACGCGGCGTTCTTCCGCGAGAAGGACGTGGTCGTCGTGGGCGGCGGCGACTCCGCGATGGAGGAGGCGACGTTCCTCGCGAAGTTCGCCTCGAAGGTGACGGTCGTCCACCGCCGCGACGTCTTCCGAGCCTCGCAGATCATGACCGACCGCGCGGAGGCGAGCGACAGGATCGAATTCGTCCTCGACTCGGTTGTCGAGGAGGTGCTCGGCGACGGCCTCGTCACCGGCGTGGTCGTCCGAAACCTGAAGACCGACGAGCGGACGGAGATCCCGGCCGAGGGGTTCTTCGTCGCCATCGGCCACGACCCCACGACCGAGCTCTTCAACGGGCAGCTCGACATGGACGAGTCTGGCTACCTCGTCACGAAGGGCAAGACCACGGAGACCAACGTCTCGGGCGTCTTCGCCGCAGGCGACGTGCAGGATCACGTCTACCGTCAGGCGGTGACGGCGGCGGGCTCGGGCTGCATGGCCGCGCTCGACGCGGAGCGCTGGCTCGCGGCCGAGCGGGGCCGCCTCGCGGACGCGCTCGCCGCTCCGCGCACCTAGCGCCACGCGCTAGCTTTTCCACGTGGCCTATTTCATCTGCCCGAACTGCCGACGGCGCTCGCTCGACGACGACGGCCGCGAAGGTCTCACGCACCAGCCGGTCGCCTGCACGAGTTGCGGCTTCGGGTTCCTCTTCGAGATCATGGACGACTACTACCCCGCCCCCGGGACGGGCTTCCTCGTCTGCGACGGGAAAGGCCGCGTCATCGCCGCGGGCCAGGGCGTCTTCGAGCTCACGGGCTACAAGGAGGCCGACCTCCTCGGCCACGACGTCATGGATGCCCTCTTCGTGCTCGACGACAATGGCCCCACCCCGGCCGCGCTCGCGCTCGAGTGGGGCGTGCGCCGCTTCGACCAGAAGCTGACGCTCCGCACGCGCGCCGGCGTGGAGAAGGTCGTGCGGGCGGACTTCTTCCCGGCGTACGACGAGGACGGCGGCCTCCTCGTCGCCGTCGCGCCCCGCTAGCCTCCCGGCCCGGCCGCGGGCGCTCGGGTCGCGTCCCCTCCGGCCGGGTCCGGGGTCAGACCCCGGCGTGTCCCCGCCGTCCGCGTCCGAAGCGGACACGTACGGCTTGCTCATCGAGGTGCACGATTCCCTGTCCGCATGCTCCGGACGGGTGTGTCGGCGTCGTCGCCGGGAGCGTCCTCTCCGGCCACGTCGGGGTCAGGCCCCGACGTGGCTCCAGCGCCCCGGTCTCGCGGACATGCCGGGGTCAGGCCCCGACAAAGCCTTCAGGGACAGGATCCGACCCCGCTCACCCCGGCGATAGCGGGGCGGCGAGAATGGCTGCGTGATTCGCGCAGCCGACGCCGGGGACCTCCCCTTCCTCCGGGCCATGCTCTTCGAGGCCGCCCACTGGCGGGCCGGCGTGAGGCCGGCGATCGAGGAAACGCTCGCCCAGACGGAGCTTGCCCGCTACGTCGAGGACTGGGGTCGCGACGGCGACGCCGGCGTCATCGCCGTCGACGGCGAGCGGCCGGTCGGCGCGGCCTGGTATCGGCTGTTCACGGCGACTCGGCCGGGCTACGGCTTCGTCGACGAGCGGACCCCGGAGCTCACCGTGGGAGTGGTCGCAAGCGAACGCGGCAGGGGCGCCGGCACAGAGCTGGTGCGCGCGCTGCTCGCGCAGGCCCGGGCCGAGGGCTTCCGAGCGATCAGCCTGAGCGTCGAGCCGGATAACCCCGCGGTGCGGCTCTACGAGCGGGCCGGGTTCACCCGGATCGGCGGCGCCGGCGCCTGGACCATGCTCGCCGAGCTTTGAACTCGGGTCGAGGGGCAGAGGTCGGCGAGCACGCAGTCCTCGCAGCGCGGGCGGCGCGCGATGCAAACGCGGCGGCCGTGCCAGATGAGGAGGTGCGGGAAGCGCCCCCAGTCGGCGCGCGGGACGACGCGCATGAGGTCGCGCTCGATCCTCGCCGGGTCCTCTTGCCGGGTGAGCCCGAGGCGCTGCGAGAGGCGACGGACGTGCGTGTCGACGACGATCCCCTGTGTGGCTCCCCGCTCGGCGGCGACGACGTTCGCCGTCTTGCGGCCCACCCCCGGCAGGCGCACCAGCTCCTCGAGCCGCTCGGGCACCTCGCCGTCGTATTCCTCGACGAGCATCGTCATCGCGCCCCGTAGGTTTCTCGCCTTCTGACGGAAGGTGCCGGTCGGCCGGATGTCCGCCTCGAGCTCCTCGAGCGGGACGGCGAGGTAGTCCTCGGGCCGCCGGTACTTCTCGAACAGCCGCTCCGTGACCCGGTTCACCATCACGTCGGTCGTCTGGGCCGAGAGCATCACCGAGATCAGGAGCTCGACCGGGTCGCGGAAGCGCAGCGCGATGACGGCGTCGGGATGCTCGAACGCCAGGCGCTCGACGATCAGCCGGATCCGTTCGCGCCTGCGGCCGACCCGCCGTCGGGCCTCGTGGACGTAGCTCCGCGCCACGGGCGCTAGAAAGCCTCGGCGTACTCCGCCGGGATGTCGGGCGCCAGGAGCCGCGGCCCCGCACAGACGCGGTCGCGCGCCGGGCAGCCCGCGCACGTGAACTCGCTCGGCGTCGGGCGGAAGTCGCCCTCCTGGATGCGGGCGATCGCCGCCGAGAGCTCCGCCTCCAGCGCCGGTATGTCGTCTCGCGAGAAGCGGGTCGAGACGACGGCCTCCCGGCGCTCGAGGAAGTGGTAGACGACCTCGACCTCCTCCGCCCCGCCCCGCAGGCAGGCGAGCGCGTAGACCAGGCGCTGGAGCCGGTAGTCGGCCTCCACGATCTCCTCGGGGGTCCCCTCGGCGAGCGAGTTCGTCTTGTAGTCGAGGACGAGCGCGCTCCGCCCGTCGCTCCAGTGGACGTCGAGCCGGCCGTGCAGGAGGACGCCGTCATGCTCGAACGCGAACGGGCGCTCAGGGGCGGCGCCGTCGAGGCCGGCGATCCGGCGCGCGAGCTCCGAGTCGCAGTACGAGGCGACGAAGGCGCCGATCCGCTCGAGCTCCTCATCCGTCACGGCCGAATACCAGGCGCGCACCGGCTCGACAGCGGGCGCCGCCGGGGCGACGAGATCGACCTCTTCCAGCAGCCGGTGGACGGCGTCGCCGACCTCGGTCGCCGCAAGTCCGGTCTGCCCCGGCACGGTGCCGTGCGCGTCCTCGGGCCGCATGCCTGCAACGCGCTCGGCGTAGTAGCGGTAGGAGCAGCGGTCGAAGAGCGCGAGCGCGCTGTAGGAGAGCCGCCGCACGCGGTGGAGCGGAGGCGCGGGCACCGGAACGAGCTCGGGGAGCCGCGGCGCGGGTGGCGGCAGCGGCTCGATCTCCCCGCCCGTGAAGAGCTCGAGCTGGCCCTCCTCCGGCGCATCCTCCTCCGCCGCGGGCAGCGCGGGCCGCTCCGGCTCGGGCCGATGACGGTCGACCCGCACGAGCAGCCGCGCCCCGTCGCGAACGAGCTCGAGCGGTCCTTCGCCGGCGGCGTCGAGCTCCTGAGCGTCGAGCCGTGACAGCACCCAGCCGATCGGCGTGGCGGCGTCGGCAGTCCGCGCCGGGTCGATCGCGCCGGACACGATGAGGCGGTCGATCGCGCGCGTCATGGCGACGTAGTAGAGGCGGAGCCGCTCGGCCCGCTCGGCGGCGCGCTCCTCCTCGCGCACCTGCTCGTAGGCGAAGGCGGGCCGGCGCGAGCCGGTCTCCGGGTCGGCGACCCGGAAGCCGAAGCGGCCGTCGGGCAGGCAGAGGATCTCGTCGGGCGAGGGCGCGTTCCGGTCGCGGCCCGCGTCGGCCACGATCACGACCTTGAACTCGAGCCCCTTCGCGGAGTGGATGGTAAGGAGCCGTACCGCGTCCCCGTCCTCCTCCTCCGCGACCGCCTCGAGCTCGCGCGCGCCGACCGCCTCCTGCTCGCGAACGAAGCGCACGAACCCCTCGATGTCGCGTCCGCGGAGCTCCTCGTAGGAGCGCGCGAGCCGGGCCAGCTTGCGCATGTTCGCGTAGCGGCGCCGGCCGTCCCACTGCGCGAGGACGGCGAGGTCGTAGTCGTGGTCGGAGACGATGCGCTCGCAGAGCCGCTCGAGCGAGAGGCCGTTCGCGGCGCCCGCCAGCCGCTCGTAGCGCTGCAGGAACGCCCGGCACAGGTGCCGATCGCGCTCGGACAGGTCGCCCGGGAGCCCGCGCTCGAACGGCTGGAAGAGCGGACGGCGCGTCGCGGCGCGTCGCAGGAGCACGAGGGCGTCGTTCGAGAGCCCGACGAGCGGCGAGGCGAGCACGGTCACGAGCGCCTCGTCGTCGTAACGGTTGTGCAGGAGGCGCAGGTAGGCGAGCAGGTCGACGACCTGCTGCTGGCCGAAGTAGCCGCGCCCGGTCGCGCGGTACGTGTCGAGCCCGGCCTTGCGCAGCTCCTCCTCGTACCACTCGGCGTCGGTGCCCGCCGCAAAGAGGAGGACGATCTCGCCTGCGGTCGCCTCGCCCGCATCGACGAGCTGGCGCACGCGCGCGGCGATGTGCCTCGCCTCGGCGCGCCGCCAGTGGACGGGCGTCCCGGCGTAGCTCGACTTGTCCGTGACGAGCAGCTCCACGGGCGTCCCGAAGACCGGGTCGGGAAAGCGCCCCGCCGCCTCGAGCGGCTGGAAGTCGTCGCCGAACTCGGCCGAGAAGAGGTGGTTGACCGCGCCGAGGACCTCCGGGCGCGAGCGGTAGTTCTGGGTCAGCGCGAGCACGCCGCCGGACTGCTCGCGCCGCTCGCGGAAGACCTGCACGTCGGCGTGGCGGAAGCGGTAGATGGACTGGAACTCGTCGCCGACGAAGAAGAGCTCCTTGCCCTCCGGCCCCTCGGCGAGCAGGTCGACGAGCTCGCACTGGAGCCGGTTCGTGTCCTGGAACTCGTC
>JBOHAK010000537.1:0-15056 GCA_050697795.1 Gaiellaceae bacterium | reverse complement strand
GCGCCGCAGCCATGGCCGCGAACGCCCGCATGCGGAAGTCCGTCAGCCACTCGATGACGACGAGGTTGATCGGCACGAAGACGACCAGGAAGAGCAGCGCCCGCGAGAGGGCCACGCCGAAGATCTGCCGCTCCTCGGAGGCCGACTCGAGGAGGCTCGCGACCGCCACGACCGCGCCGGCGCTCGCCGCCCCGAGCAGCCACAGCATCACCGCGCGGAACGCCGGCCTCCCGACGGCGAAGAGCAGGGGGCCGGTGAAGGAGATGATCGCCTTGCCAATGCCTGCGAGCGCGAGCAGCTTGACAGCGTCGGCGCCCGCGCTCCACTCGGGCCCCATGACCGCGAGCAGGAACTCGCTGCAAGCGGCCAGCACGAGGAGCGACGGGACCGCGGCGACGAGGGTCACGCGCATGCACGAGTCCACGGCGCTGCGCAGGCTGTCGCGGTCCCGCTGGAGCCTGGAGAAGAGCGGGAGCGCCACGAGGCCGACCGGGCGCATGCCGATCTCGAGGACCAGATCCACGAAGCGGTCGGCCAGCCGGTAGATCCCGACGACGACCGGGCCGAAGAAGACGCCCACGAGGAGGGCGTCGGCACGCCGGTTGACGAAGCCGCCGAAGTTCGCGAGGAGGACGTGGGACGAGAACCCGATCAGGTCGCGCGCGTGCCGGCGGGAGAAGCGGAGGGCCGGCCTCCACGAGCTGACGATCCAAAAGAGGACGAGCGCGGTCGCGTCCATCGAGAGCTGCTGGACGACGAGCGCCCACACCCCGCCGCCCGCGAGCGCGAGCGCGATGCCGAGCACCCCGCCGACGAGCGCGGCGACGTTCGTCATGACCGCGAGCTTCTTGAACTCCGCGTTCCGCTTGAGGAGGGCGTCCTGGACGATGATGAGCCCCTCGATCACGAGGAGGAGCGAGAGCACCGACAGCACCTCCTGGAGCTCCGGGGCCCCGTTCACGTCCGCCCACCAGCCGCTCAGCGCGACCGTGAGCCCGGCGAGGAAGACGCACGACGCGAGGTTGATCCAGAAGGCCGCCTGGAGGTGGTCGGGCTCGAGGTTCTCCCGCTGGATGAGCGCCGTCGAGAAGCCCTGCTCCAGGAACACGTGGGTCAGCGAGATGTAGACGAGCGCCATCGCCACGACGCCGAAGTCGTAGGGGCCCAGGATCGCCGCGAGGATGAACGTGAAGAGCGCGCCAAGCGTGCGCTGCCCCACGTTCATCGCGAAGGCCCACTTCAGCGAGCCGAAGAACGTGCGGCGCTCGTTGCCGCGGCGCGGCCCCTCTCCGCCTCCGCCCGCTCCACCAGCCGCGGCGCTATCCACGGCTTCGCCTCAGGACGACACGCGCTCGGTGTGCAACGACGGGCTCGCCGGCCCGGAGGCGCCCGGCTCGCCGTAGCCCTCCAGCCACTCGCTCCTGGCCCGCCAGACCGCCGGCCAGGCGGAGGCGCGGCGCCCGCGGCCCGGAAGGAGCGCCTCGAGCGTCCGCAGGCCGACGCCGGAGACGAGCAGCCCGACGCCGATGCGGCTCCGCACCGGGCCCCAGTGCTTGCGGAGCAGCGTCACCTTGCCGCGGAAGAGGAGCAGGAGCTTGTCGGGGCGGGTCTCCGACGACACCCCCACCTCGTGGGTGACCACGGCGCGCGGCGTGATCACCCGGCGCACGCCGGCCCTGGCCGCCCGCAGGGCGAGATCGGCGTCCTCGCCGTACATGAAGAAGCGAGGATCGAAGCCCCCGAGCTCGAGCCAGAGCGACCGCGGCGCCAGCAGGAGGCAGCCGGTCACGATGCCGACGTCGCGGACGGAGTCGCGCTTCCAGCCGCCGAGCGACTCCGGGTCGAAGAGACGCGAGCCCTTGAAGGCCGTGGAGAGCATCGTGGCGAAGCAGAAGAGGCTCCAGAGCGTGGGTGCGCCCCAGCAGGAGCCCGGGTCGAGCCGGCCGTCCGGACGCAGCGTGCGGCCGCCGCAGATCGCCTGCCCGGGGAGACTCCGCGCGAACGCGACCAGCTCCTCGACCATGCCCGCGTGCACCACCGTGTCGGGGTTCAGGAGGAGGAGGTAGTCGCCGCGAGCCTGCTCCGCGGCCAGGTTGACGGCCTGACCGAAGCCGATGTTGTCGGGGAGCGGGAAGAGACGGGCCTGCGGGAACTCCTCCCGGACCATCTCCTCCGTCCCGTCGCCGGAGGCGTTGTCGACGACGACCACCTCGAACGAGACGCCGCTAGTCCGCTCGTAGAGCGATGCCAGGCACGCACGCGCGGCGTCGCGACAGCGGTACGCGACGACGACGACCGAGACGTCCACGCTCACGTTCTGCCTTCGACCTCCCGGCGGGCGGGCTCCGACGGTCGCTCGGGCCGCTCGTCGGCGGGCTCCTCGCCCTCCTGCGACGTCGGCACGTAGTCCTCCCGGCGCCGGACGATGCGGGCGGGGATGCCGACGGCGACCGAGCCCGGCGGCAACGACTTCGTCACGACCGATCCCGCGCTCACCACGCACCCGTCCCCGATCGTCACGCCGGCGCCGACGAACGCCCGTGCCCCGAGCCACACGTCGTCGCCGATCACGACGTCGCGCTCGTGGCGCTCCTGGTAGGCGATCGGCTTGTCCGGCTGGAGCCCGTAGTCGGACGCGGTGACGAACACCTCCGGGCCGAAGCGACAGTGCTCGCCGATGGTGATGCGGCCGGTCTCGTCTCCGGCCCACAGGTAGACCCGCTCGCCGATCTGCGTGCGCGCGCCGACCGTGATCCGCTCGCCGTTGCGGAGGGAGACGTTCGGAGCGAGGGTGGCCCCGGTCCCGAGCGTCACGCGCCGGCGCGGGCGCACGTGCGAGTACGAGTAGTAGTGCAGGAGCCTCACGGCCTGGAAGTACGTCATGGGGTCGAGCATGGTCGAGACGACCCCGCGCCACCTATGCTTCACCGCCTCGACCTCCTGTTACCTCGCCCCCGCGCCGGGGGTGGACGACTCGTTGAGAGCGCGCGGACTGCGGAGGCATGGCCGCAGCCTCACGCGCATCCGCGTCACACAGTACGTGAGAAGCCCGGTCCGTCCAAGACCAGGATCGTGGCCGCGCGGCGTGGAGGCACACGATCGCGGCCGCTACACTGTGACCCTCCGTGAGCACTCCTCCAGGAGCGTAGTGTCGCCCTCCGACGTCACCTTGAAGATCCCCCGGCCGCTCTACGAGCGGCTCTCTCACGTCATCGAGGGAACCGGGTTCCGCTCGGTGACGGAGTTCTGCGTCTACGTCCTGCGCGACCTGGTCGCCGCGCACGACGGCCAGGGAGCGGGAGACGAGCTCACGCAGGACGAGATCGCCGCCATCCGGCGCCGCCTCCGCTCGCTCGGCTACCTGGAGGACTGAGGCCATGAAGGTCATGATCGTGGGGCTCGACTGCGCCGAGCCCTCGCTCCTCCTCGACCGCTGGCGCGACGAGCTGCCCGTCCTCTCCGGCCTGATGGAGAAGGGCGCGTACGGCCGGCTGACCTCGGTCGTTCCGCCGATCACGGTGCCCGCCTGGTCCTGCATGATGGCGAGCCGCACGCCCGGCGACCTCGGCGTCTACGGCTTCCGGAACCGCGCCGACCACTCCTACGACGCGCTCTTCATCGCCAACTCGACGGCGATCAAGGAGCCGCGCCTCTGGGACCACGCGACGCGGGCCGGCAGGCCCTCCATCGTCCTCGGCGTGCCGGGCACCTATCCCCCGCGGCCGCTCAACGGGGTCATGGTCGGCTGCTTCCTCACCCCGACGACGGAGAGCCCCTACACGTTCCCACCCATGCTGAAGCGCGAGATCGAGCAGGTCGTCGGCGAGTACGTCCTCGACGTGCGCGACTTCCGCACCGACGACAAGGACTACCTCCTTCGGCAGGTCTACGAGATGACCGACCGCCGCTTCGCGCTCGCAGAGCATCTCCTGACCTCGAGGCCGTGGGAGCTGTTCGTGATGGTCGAGATGGGCGTCGACCGCATGTACCACGGCTTCTGGAAGCTGATGGACCCGGAGCACCGCAAGCACGAGCCGGGAAACCGCTTCCAGAACGCGATCCTCGAGTACCACAAGCACGTGGACGACCTGATGGGCCGCGTGCTCGCCCACGCCGACGAGGACACGGCGGTGTTCGTCGTCTCGGACCACGGCGGCAAGCGCATGGACGGCGGCATCCGCATCAACGAGTGGCTCCGGAGCGAGGGGCTGCTCGGGACGCTCGCCGAGCCGCAGGCGGCGGTGCCGCTCCGCGAGGTGGGGATCGACTGGTCGCGCACGACGGCCTGGGGCGAGGGCGGGTACTACTCCCGCATCTTCCTGAACATCCAGGGCCGCGAGCCCGAGGGGACGGTGCCGGCGGCCGACTACGAGCGCGTGCGCGACGACCTCGCCCAACGCATCGAAGCCATCCCCGACGAGAACGGAGACCCGCTCGGCACGCGGGTGTACAAGCCCGAGGAGGTGTACCCGCAGGTCGCCGGCGTCGCGCCCGACCTCATCGTCCACTTCGGCGATCTGCTGTGGCGTTCCGTGGGCACCGTCGGCGGCGACGAGGGCATTCACACGTTCGAGAACGACACCGGCCCCGACGACGCGAACCACGCCCAGCAGGGCCTGTTCGTCCTGACGGCGCCCGGCATCGCTCCGGGGCCGCGAGAGGGCGCGCACCTGCTCGACATCGCGCCGACCGCACTCGAGCTCATGGGCCTCGACGTCCCCGCGTCGATGCGCGGGACGAGCCTCCTCGCGAGCGTCCCCGCCGAGCGCTAGCGGATCTCGCGCCAGGTGACGAGCTCGTGGCCGAGCTCGCCCGCCCGGTCGCGGAGGCGGCTCGCCGAGCGGCGCTCGTCGTCGCGCCAGCCGTCGTAGCCCGGGTGGACGCCCACCTCGAGCGTCGCGCCGGACAGCTCGCCGACCCGCTGCAGGAGGTCGTCCGCCCAGCCGAGGTCGCCGGTGCTCGCCGGCATGTAGAAGTGGTCGGTGGTCCGGAACGACCGGCGGAGCGGGCGCCGCCACACCGATCCGACCCAGTACGTCGCGGCGAGCAGGGGACGGCTCAGGTAGACGTCCTGGACGGTGCGGACGCGCTCGATCCCGAAGCGGGGCAGCACGCTGCGCAGGGCCGCCTGGAAGGGCGCCAGCTTGTGGAGGTGCCGGTGCGAGTCGACGTGCGAGATCTCCACCCCGCTGCCGCGGACGAGAGAGAGCTGGGCGGCGATCTCGCGCTCGAGCTGGACGACGGGGAGTCTGCGGAGAAGCGTGCGGAGGCGCACGGGCGTCGCCGCCGGAAAGCGGCCCGCCTCGTCGACGAGCGCCGGGACGTCGCGCGGGGCGGCCGCGCAGCGCTCGTCGCCGTTCCCCACGAAGGTGAGGTGCACGCCGAAGCTCCTGTCCGGGCGCTCGCGGGCGTAGGCGAGCGCCTCGTCCGCGGCCGGCATCGTCGGCATGATCGTCGCGCTCGAGATCGCCCCTTCCTCAAGGGACTCGATGGTGGCCGCGACCGTCTCGGCCGAGGCCCCGAAGTCGTCGGCGTTCACGACGATGCGCACGAAAGGTTCGGTCCCGGGAACGGCCTCAGACGGCCCGCATGTCGACCGACGGGGGCGAGAGCGCGCGCACCCGGAAGCCGATCGCCGCGATCACGAAGAAGAAGAGCGTGCACTGGACGAAGTAGAACGCGTCGAACACGGCCATGCTCGCGCCGAACCCGGCCACGGAGATGCTGCAGGCGGCCAGGAGGTCGCTCGGCTGGCCCAGCCGGCGGCGGGCGGCCCGCGCGAGCTTCAACACGCTCCCCCAGACGAACCAGACGACGGCGACGAACCCGAGCAGGCCCGTCGTCACGACCGTGTTCAGGTACTGGTCGTCGAAGATGAGCTCCGGCGTCTCCCCCACGCTCGCGCCCAGCGGCGCGTCGCTCGGCACCGTCTGCTCGCCGATCCCGATCCCCACGAGCGGCGAGCTGCGCCAGAGCTCGAGGCCCGGGCCGAGGTCGGCGACCCGGCCCGACCCCGTCTGCCCCGCCCGGTCGTCGAGCGACGTCACGAGGCCTTCCTCGGGGAAGAACGACTTGTAGATGCCCCCGAGGGCACCGGGGGCGACGAAGTGGACGACGAAAGGCAGGAGGAGCAGGAGCGGCCAGAAGCGGGCCATCGACCTGCCCCGCAGCACCAGCGCCACGATGATCATCGCGACGATCATCACCACGGTCGTCCGCGACACGGTGGCCAGCGCGCCCGCGGCGCAGACGATCGCCGCCGCCAACCACAGCTTCGACCGGAGCGCCGTCAAGGCTCGGCCGGCGAGGTAGATCGCGAGCGGCACCATCATGAGCAGGGCGACGCTCAGCGCGATCGGGTGCTGAGCCGAGGCGTACACGCGGATCAGCCCGCCGCGCGCTGCGTCCACCTCGCGCGGGTGGTAGTCGAGCAGAGGAATCCACTGGTGGAGATGCTCGAAGACGTTGTACGAGAAGCGCGAGTCGTAGAGCGCAGCCACCGCCACGACGGCGGCTCCGAAGACGAGGGTGCGGACGAGCTTGTCGATCGCCGAGACCGTGTCGAGCGTCGACGTCACGAGCAGGTAGATGATCACGAAGCTCAGGAAGTACGAGAGCGACTTCAAGGCCTCGGGCTCCCCGGAGCCCGAGCTGACCTCGTCGAAGTTCACGATCTGGGTCGTGAAGAGAACCGCCGTGAAGAGGATGAGCGCGTACGCCTGCCCGTGGGCGGACAGGTGCGACCGGCGCCCGAGCAGGCCGACCAGCCACGCGAAGACGAGCAGGAGCAGGAAGAGCCTGTACGGCTCCAGGTTGAACGGCAGGTTGACGGGGAGCGAGTACGTCTTGATGGGCACGAACCAGACGAGCAGGGCGAGCGACGCGGCCATGTTCGCCCACGTGAAGACGGGAATCGTGGTGTCGCGGAGTGCAAGCAGGCAGGCGAGGAGGAGCACGAGCGCCCCGCCGATCGTCGCCCGCGAGCCGAGCGGGATGGTGGCGAGAAAAGCGAGCGCCCCGAACGCCGCGACCGCCAGTTGCGCGCCGCGCCGAGCCGCCGGCGGCTGGGTGTAGGACGCCACGCGGATGGGCCCCGCTAGATCCTAGACCTGGACCTTGGAGCGCCTCGCCTGTGGCTCGGGCTCCGCGCCGGCCTCGCCGAGCTCGGGCTCGGAAGCCCCCCGCCACCGCCGTGTGAGACCGAAGCCCGCCGGGAAGAGCCGATCGAGGAGGATCGCCAGGGCGAAGAAGGCGGCGGCGATCACGACGAAGAGCATGAGCGGCAGGCTGAGCGAGGAGCCGCCGGACGCGACGGCGCCGTCGGGGCGCTGGATCTCCTCGAGGAGGATCCGCTCCTCGCGGCGGAGGCTCGCCCGGTCCTGGGCCCGATCCACGTAGACCAGGAACGCGTCCACCGTCGCCTGCGCGATGTCGACGGCTCCCGAGTAGGTGTTCGAATGCCCGTAGACCTCGACGACCGGCACCTGCGAGAGCTCGAACCGGCTCGGAGAGTTCACCTCGTAGATGGCGCGGGTGGTGACCGAGCCCGGAAGAGGTCCGGCCAGCTCCTGGCGGAGCTCCTGTACCTCGTCGGACTCGATGAGAATGGGATAGAGGTTCGCCGTGGAGATGAGCGTGCCGATGTCCGGCGCGCCGGCGAACTCCTGGGTTTCGTCGCCCGAGGTTACGTCGCGGGTCACGGTCGTGCGGTAGTAGGGCGCCTCGGCGCTCGTGACGAGGAGCTGAGCGGCGGCCGTGTAGGTGACCTGCGCCCGCTTCTCGAGGCTCGGCGGCACCGAGAAGAAGTCGATCCGGTACACGGAGGCGATCGCGGCGAGCGCCGCGATCCCCAGCCCGAGGACGAGCAGCCACCAGAACCGGCGGAGCGCGCGAACGTACTGGTTCCCGGACAGGACCGGCGCCTTCACGACCGCGAGCCCTGCGTCGCGGTGGCTCGTCTGCGGCGCGCCGCAGCGCGCGCAGAAGCGCGCGTCTTCAGAATTCTCGTGGCCGCAGTTCAAACAGGACATCAAGTTGGTGTCGGTCGCCATGCCCCCGGGGCGGGCTCATCGTCGGCACGTCCCAGTGTAGCTCTCTCGCGGCGCTCCGTCGTCTATTTTCCGGCTAGGTCTGCCGAACTTCCGGCTAGGTCTTCCCCGCCTCGTGAGGCGGGGTCGATGGGGCCGGCGCGCCTGCCGCGCCCGGCTCGGCAGCCGCGCCGGAGCCGGGTTGAGGCCCCTGCCCCCGCACAGCCATCAGGCTCTTCGTCATCCCGAGCACGCGTTCCCGGTGGATCGTCGCGTCGGGAAAGAGCCGCCGCAGGTCCGAGGCCGAGAGGAGCGTCGTCTCGTACCACTCGCCCCTCTTGCGCCAGCCCATGGTGAACCGCTTGTTGAGCGCGCGCAGCACGCGCTCCGGCAGGAAGTGCACGAACGGCATCTGGTAGTGCGGCTCGATCGGGAACCAGCGGTTCGGCGTCTGCACGAAGTAGCGGTCGCCGACCCGGCGGATCTCCCTGGCGAAGGCCGGCTGGAGCCCCTTCGGCACGTGCTCGATCACCGAGTTCGAGAAGACGATCGGGAACGACCGGTTCCCGAAGGGAAGCTGGGTCCCGTCGGCGCGCTGCACGGTGACGTTCTCGCCCTGGAGCCAGTCGCGCTCGTCCGTCTCGAGGTCGACGGCGACGATGGGATTCGTCTTGTTGAACCGCTCGAGCGCGGAGCCCTCGCCGGCGCCCACGTCGAGGATCCGCTCGTCGGGCTCGACGGCGCAGAGCTCGACGAACATCACGTACCGCTGCTCGCGCCAGCGGCGGATCGTGTCGCTGCGCTTGGCCCAGGTACGCAGCCGGTCGCCGAGGCTCATCGCGCCCCTTTCCCGGTCACGTCCGCGCAGGAGGGGTCGTCATGGGGCAGCACCTCGTTCTCGCCCCGCACGATCTCCTCCGCCCCCGCTTCGATGCGAATCGCCCGGAAGCGGCCTGTGCAAATGGTCGTCCCCCGCGCGCCCGAGCGGATCGAGTCGGCGTAGAAGAGCGTCTGGCCCGTGTTGGGGCCGAGGACGCACCCCTCGCAGACGATGTCGGTCGGCGTCACGGCCCCCTGGCCCCCCTCCGCCAGGAACAGATTCGAGTTGCCGAGACAGTCCACGCGGAGGTTGCGGAACGTGATCGCCTGGCCGCCCATGACGTGTATGCCGTCCTGGTGGTACTCGCCGGCGATGTCGTGGCACTTGACGTACCCCGACTCGATCACGAGGTCGTGGGCGACGTCGCCGTGGTTCTGCACCTTGATCCCGTCCGCCGTCCACGTCTCGACCTCGATCCGCCCGATGCGGCCGGTGCAGTTCGAGTCGAGGCTGATCGCGTCCTGCACGGGCGTCCGCATCGTGACGCGTACAAGCTCGAGATCGACTTCGCCCGTGCAGCGAAACGGGCGATCCTCGAGGATCATGGTCTTGCCCGGGCTGGCCGAGGTCTCCTCCGAGCCGGGGTCGTCGGACTCGCCCATGCACGCCGACAGGGCGATCGCGGTCGCAGCCGCGCAGGCGCCGAGGACGATGCCCCGAACGAGCCCCGGGCAGGGGCGCCGCGGCCCCCGGGTATGTGCGACCCCTCGTCTGTACAAGCTCGACGACGTTAGCACGCAGGGTTTCGGCGCCTGCTCGGCCCCGGCGCTCATCGAGTGCTCGCGAAGAACGAGGTCACGTAGGGCACGACGACGTCGACGATCTCGCGCTGCTCCTCGGGCGGCAGGCCGTCGAAGGTCGTCAGCGGCCCGCCCGCGACCATCCGCAGCTCGAACCGGGCCTGCTCCTCCGCGGGCAGGCCGGCGACCGCGCTCTCGATGCTCTGCCGGGCCCGAGCGCTGAAGTGGTCGTCGTGGGCGTTGCGCCCGCCGTACAGGAACACGAGGCGCGCGCGGTCGAGGTGCGCGAAGGCCCCGACGACGCGCGGCGCGGGGTTGCGGGCCCCCAGAAGGCGACGGAGCGGCGCCACCACGATCCGGCGAAGCGCCGCGTTCGAGCGGATGAACGCGCCGACGCGGCGGTCGCGGACTCGCCGGCTCATGCGTCCCAGGCCGCCGACGTCCAGGATCGGCGGAGCGAGGCAGACGGCGCCGACGCAGGCGGGGTCCTCGACGAGCGAGAGCGCGATCCGGCTGCCGTAGCAGGTTCCGACTTCGGCGAACGGGCTGACGTCGAGCGCCTCGCGAGCCATGTCCAGCACGGCGCGGGCCTGCGCCGTCGTGGCCTCGATCTCCGCGGGGTTCCACTGCGGGACGAGGCCCGGGCTGTCGCCCGACCCGGCGTAGTCGAGCCGGGCGGATGCGAGCCCCTGCCCGGCCAGGCGCTCGGAGAGCCGCGCCGAGAGCGTCGAGCCGATCGCGTTGTGACGGCCGGTGCCGGCGAGGAGGAGCACGAGCCCGCGCGGCCGCTCGTCGGGTGCCGTGACGATCGCCGCGACCCGGTCCGCTCCGGCCGGGACGAAGACGGGAAACTCCCTCATGCCGGCGCCGAGGCCCGGTCGAGCGCCCAGCTCGCCACGGCATCCGCGACCGTGCCGTCCAGCTCGAGCCGCGTGTCGAGCCTGAGCAGCCCCGCGTCGCGGTAGTAGTACTCGCCCAGCGGCGCGTAGAGCGGGTCGGCGATCCCGGCGACCGTGACGTCGCCCCCGAGCTCGGCGAGGCGGTCGCGGAGCTTCCGGAGCCCCGGGCTCGGCTCGCCGGAAGGCGAGATGCCGACGAGGAGCGAGGAGCCCGCGAACGAGCGCAGCTCCCGGGTCAGGTCGACGGCCGAGATCGCGTCGCGGGCATCCGTCGTCAGCTGCAGGCCCCGGATCGAGGCGCGCCCGGTCGCGGCGAGCTCGCGCTTGGGCCCCTCCGCATCCCCGTCACCCTCCTCGTCCGCCATCAGGTTGGCCACCGCCTCGCGTCGCAGCAGCTCGCGAGCGTACTGGCGCCCCCGCACGGCCGGCTCGACGAGCGCGAGGGCGGCGACCTCGAGCCGCTCGGCCAGGAGCGCCGCGACGGTGCCGCCGAACAGCGTCCCGACGAGGCCGACGCTGCCGGCCCCGCGCGCGCGGAGCAGGTCGACCGCCTCCTCGAGCTCGGCCAGCCGCGTGGGGAGCGAGATCTCGCCGTGCAGCGGGTGGAGGTCCGGCCTGATCCGCGCCACCTCGAACCCGGCCGCGGCGAGGCGCCTGGCGACGAGCGCCTCCAGGCGGCGCAGGTTGCCCTGCTCCGGGCCGATGGTCGGGCAGATCGCCCAGGCAAGCGCCCGCCGCTCGGCGAGCGGGCCTGCCAGGAGCGCGAACGCGCCGCCGGGACCGAGGCGCCGCTCGGCGAACTCCTCGAAGAGCCCCGACTCCGCGTCCTCGTAGCGCCGGAGCGCGCTGAGCGTGTCGCTGCTGGACGCCATCCCGGATTGCCGTTTATATACGAAGCCTCCGGGGACCTCGATGGATTTCGACCTGACTCAAGAGCAGCGCGCCCTGCGGGACTCGATCCACGAGTTCGCGCGGCGCGAGCTGAACGACGACGTCGTCGAGCGCGACAAGAGCGGCACGTTCTCCCGCGAGGCCTGGAGGAAGTGCGCGGAGATGGGCCTCCTGGGGCTCCCGGTGCCGGAGGAGTACGGGGGCGCGGGCGCCGACGCGCTGACGACGATCGTCGCCCTCGAGGCGCTGGGGCGCGGGTGCACCGACAACGGGCTGATCTTCTCCGTCAACGCGCAGATGTGGGCCTGCGAGACGCCGATCGTCCGCTTCGGCACCGAGGCGCAGAAACGGCGCTGGCTCCCCGGCCTCTGCGACGGCTCGCTGATCGCGGCGCACGGGATGAGCGAGCCCGGCTCCGGCTCGGACGCCTTCAGCCTGAGCACGACGGCGCGGCGCGACGGCGCTGCCTACGTGCTCGACGGCTCGAAGACGTTCGTCACGAACGCGCCCGAGAGCGACCTCTTCCTCGTCTTTGGCACGATCGACAAGGAGCTCGGCTTCGCCGGCGTCACGGCCTTCCTCGTCGAGCAGGGCACGCCCGGGCTCACGGTCGGCAAGCCGCTCTCGAAGATGGGCCTGCGCACGTCCCCGATGGGCGAGCTCTTCTTCGAGGGCTGCGAGGTGCCCGCGGAGAACCTGCTCGGCAAGCCCGGCCAGGGGATGCTCGTGTTCGACTCGTCGATGTCGATGGAGCGGAGCTGCATCCTGGCGAGCACGGTGGGCGGGATGGAGCGGCAGCTGGAGCGGTCGCTCTCCTACGCCCGCGAGCGGCGGCAGTTCGGTCAGCCGATCGGCAGCTTCCAGGCGGTCTCGCACAGGCTCGTCGACATGAGACTGCGCCTCGACACGGCGCGGCTCCTGCTCTACCGGCTCGGCTGGCTGATCGACCGGGGCGAGCCGACGACGCTCGAGTCCGCGCTCGTGAAGCTCTACCTCAGCGAGTGTTACGTGCGCTCGAGCCTCGACGCGCTCCAGGTGCACGGCGGCTACGGCTACATGACCGAGTACGAGCTCGAGCGCGACGTCCGCGACGCGATCGGGAGCCGGCTCTACTCGGGGACGTCCGAGCTGCAGTACGAGGTGGCCGCAAAGAACATGGGCTTGTGATCGTGAACGAGCGGCTCCTCCACGACCTCCTGCGGGACTCCGCAGCCCGCCATCCCGACCGTCCCGCGGTGGTCGACGGGGAGCGGAGCCTGACGTACGCCGAGCTCGACCGCCGGTCGAACCGGCTCGCCCACCTGCTCCGCGAGAGCGGCGTGCGCCACGGCGACCGGGTCGGGCTCTACCTCGACAAGTCGCTCGAGAGCGTCGTCGGCATCTACGGGATCCTGAAGCTGGCCGGCACGTACGTCCCGCTCGACCCGGCCGCGCCGCCGGCCCGCCTCGCCACGATCGCGGCGAACGCCGACCTCCGCTGCCTGCTCACCGGCCCCGAGAAGGCCGAGCTCTGGCCGCAGCTCCTCGCCGAGGGCGCCCCGGTGGAGACGCTCGTGGCCCTCGCCGCATCCGACGGCGAGCTCGAGGCGCCCGCCGGAGCCCGACTGCTGACCGGGGCGGCGCTCGACTCCCAGCCGGACGGGCCGCCGGAAGGCGTGGCCCGCTCCCACTCGGATCTCGCCTACATCCTGTACACGTCAGGCTCGACCGGCATGCCGAAGGGCGTCATGCTCTCGCACCTGAACGCGCTCGCGTTCGTCGACTGGGCCGCGGACGAGTTCGAGGTGAGCGCCGAGGATCGCCTCTCCAGCCACGCGCCGCTCCACTTCGACCTGTCGGTCTTCGACCTGTTCGCCGCGGTGAAGGCGGGTGCCGCCGTCGTCCTCGTCCCCGGCCAGCTGTCGCTCTTCCCGACTGAGCAGGCGAGGTGGATCCGCGACGCCGGCATCACCGTCTGGTACTCCGTGCCCTCGATCCTCACCCTGCTCGTCCTGCGCGGCAAGCTGGCCGAGGTCGAGCTGCCCGCGCTCCGCACGATCCTCTTCGCGGGCGAGGTCTTCCCGACGAAGTACCTGCACGGGCTCATGCAGCTCCTCCCAAACGTCCGCTTCGCGAACCTCTTCGGGCCGACCGAGACGAACGTGAACACGTGGTACGAGGTGCCGCACTGGGTGGGCGAGCCGCCCGCGTCGATCCCGATCGGGAAGCCGGTACGGGACGTCGACATCTTCGCCGTGGCCGAGGACGGGACGATCCTCGAGGACGGCGAGACCGGCGAGATGTACGTGCGCGGCCCGACCGTCATGCAGGGCTACTGGGGCGACGCCGAGCGGACGACCGCCACGCTCTTCCGCGGCTGGGGGCCGGGCTCGAGCCCGTATCCGACCTACAGGACGGGCGACCTCGCCTACGTCGACGAGAACGGGGACTGGATCTTCCTCGGGCGCCGCGACTCCCAGATCAAGAGCCGCGGCTACCGGATCGAGCTGGGCGACATCGAGGCGGCCCTGCACCAGCACCCTTCGGTTGTTGAGTGCGCCGTCGTGCCGATCCCGGACGAGGTGGTCACGAACCGGATCAAGGCGTTCGTCGTCACCCGCGGGGAGGTCGGACAGGAGGAGCTCGTGAGCTTCGTGTGCGAGCGCATCCCCCGCTACATGGCACCCGAGCTCTTCGAGTTCCGCGAGGAGCTTCCGCGCTCGTCGACCGGTAAGGTGGACCGTCGCGCCCTCGCCGACGAGCCCGCGGAGGTGACCCGTGTCGACTGACCAGACCGCGCAGCGCATCCGGCAGCTCATGGTCGAGAACCTGACCTACAGCGGCTCGTGGAGCGAGGTGGACGAGGACTACCCGCTGCTCGCAAAGCACGTCATCGACTCGCTCGGGATGCTGAAGCTGGTCTCCCTGATCGAGGAGGAGTTCGACGTCGAGATCGACGACGACGACGTCGTGCCCGACAACTGGAAGACGATCAGGCACGTGGCCGCCCTGGTCGAGTCGAAGCGGTCACCGGCACAATGAGACGGTGGAGATCCGCGACCAGGTCGAGCAGGAGGCGATCGAGGCCAACCGCGCCTCGGCCTCGCTGACCGACGAGGCCGTCGACTCGGCGCTCCGAGAGGCCGCCGCGCTCGTGCGCGAGCGCAGGAGCGCCGTCCTCGCCGCGAACGAGGCCGACTGCGAGGCGGCCGCCGGGCGCCTGGACGAGGGGACGCTCGACCGCCTGCGCCTGGACGCGAAGCGCGTCGAGACGCTCGCCGACCAGGTCGAGGCGACCGCCGCGATCGAGCCGCTCGAGCGCGAGATCGGCGCGTGGACGCTCGCAAACGGGCTCGAGATCAGCGAGCGGCGGATTCCGATCGGCACCGTCGGCGCGAACTTCGAGGCGAGGCCGAACGTCGCCCTCGACGTCGCCGGCCAGCTCCTCAAGAGCCTCAACGCCGCCGTCCTGCGCACCGGCGGAGCGGCGCTTCGCACCGTGACGGCGCTCGTCGACGATGTGCTGCGCCCGGCCCTGGAGCGCGCCGGCTTGCCCCGCGGCGCGGTCGGGCTCGTCCGCACGCCCGACCACGAGGGCGCACGGGCTCTCGTGTCGCTGCCGCAGCGCATCCCGCTCGTC
>JBOHAK010000536.1:0-4784 GCA_050697795.1 Gaiellaceae bacterium | reverse complement strand
TCGCCGACTACGCGCCCGAGTTCGGGAACTGGAACCTGATCATCTCGATCGCGTCCTTCGGGCTGGGCGCCTCGACCCTCGTCTTCCTCTACAACATGATCGCGAGCTGGCGCTCCGGCGCCCCCGCCCCTGGGAACCCGTGGCGCGCGCTCACGCTCGAGTGGCAGGTATCCTCGCCGCCGCCGGTCTTCAACTTCGCCGAGATACCTCAGGTGGTCGGCAGCCCCTACGAGTACGGCGTCCGCGGCGCACGCCACGCGGTGCTGAACGGCGACCGGGCGGAGGTCGAGGAGCGGACGAAGGTGCAAGCATGAGCGCCGAGGACCCATACGCCGCGCAGCCCGAGCCGCAGGCGCGGCCGCGGCACGTCCTCGTCGTCGCGAACGAGACGGTTGCAGGGAAGACGCTCATCGACGCGATCACCGAGCGCGCGGGCGCCGAGGCAATCCGCGTGACGGTCGTCTGCCCCCAGAACGACCCGCGCGCCGGCTACGTCGTGTACGAGGACAGCCGGCGCTCGAGCGCCGAGCGGCGGCTGCGCCGGACGCTCGACCTCCTGCACGAGGCGGGCATCGCCGCCCGCGGCGCCGTCGTGGCGCCCGATCCCCTCGACGCGCTCCGTGACGCGCTTCACCAGTACGCGCCCGTCGACGAGGTTCTCATCTCCACGCATCCGGGGGCCGTCCGCTCGAGCTGGCTCCGGGCCGGCCTCGTCGACCGCGCCCGCAAGGTCGCCGGCGAGATTGCCGTGTCGCACGTCGAGGTCGACCTCACGTCGCCGCGGGAGCGCACCCACGTGCTCGTGATCGCCAACCAGACGATCGTGGGCGGGCCGCTCCTCGACGCCATCCGCAGCCGCGCGGCCGCTACGCCGGCGGAGTTCACCCTGGTCGCCCCGGCCGACCAACCGGGCGTCCAGCGCCGGCTCGAGCGCGCGCTTGCTGAGCTGCGCGGGGCCGGGATCGAGGCGACCGGGCACATCGGCGACCCCGATCCCGTCACGGCGGCGCTGAACACCGTCCACGACGAGCAGGTGGACGAGATCATCGTGTCCACCTTCCCGGCCGGGACGTCGGACTGGCTCGGCCGCGATGTCGTCGGGCGCATCGAGAAGGGCGCCGAGCGGCCGGTCACCCACGTCGTCGTCGCACCTGCCGAGGCTGAAGCCCTCACGTAGACGTATGGCCGTCGCGCACGCCCACGAGCACGACCACCCGCCCACCGCGCACCAGAGCTCGCGCGTCGACTCGCGGCTCCTCGGGATCTACTTCTTCATCGCCTCCGAGGTGATGCTGTTCGGGTCGTTCTTCACGGCCTACTTCTTCGCGCGCATCGTCGTGGGCGGCGAGGGCGGCTGGCCGCCGGAGGGATTCGAGCTGCCGGTCTACCTCGCGCTTCTGAACACCGTCATCCTCGTGACGTCGAGCTTCTCGATGCACTGGGCGCTCCAGGCGGTGAAGCGCGGCAACCGCTCGGGGCTCATCGCCGGGCTGACGCTCACGTTCCTGCTGGGGCTCACCTTCCTGCTCATCCAGGCGCGTGAGTACACCCGCCTCGGGTTCGCGCCCTACGACAACGCGTTCGGCTCGACCTTCTACGGGCTGACCGGCCTGCACGGCGCCCACGTGTTCATCGGGCTCAATCTGCTGCTCTACGCCCTCGTCCGCTCGGTGCGCGGCCACTACGGCCCCGAGCCGGAGAAGCACCTGGGCGTCGAGCTTCCGGGGATCTACTGGCACTTCGTCGACGTAATGTGGATCATCGTGTACGTCACGGTCTATGTGATCTGAGACCGTCCAGAGAGGGGGGCGCCCATGCGCAATCCGTTCCGCACAGAAGCCGAGGCGTTCAGCTTCGTCCTGGTGTGCGTCGTCCTCTTCGCGCTCGTGGCCGTGGCCGGGATCCTCGGCGGCGGCTGGGTCGCGCTCGGGGTCTTCCTCGTGCTCGCCGTGGGCCTCGCCTTCTACGTGAAGAGCGAGCCGAAGGAGCCGGAGCCGGCCGTGTGGGAGCGCGGGCGCGGCGACGGGCGCCGCCGTCTCCTCGTCGTCGCCAACGAGACGGTTGCCGGCCGCGCGCTCCGCGAGGAGGTCGTGCGGCGCGCCCGGGGCGGGCCCGAGGTGCTCGTCGTCTGCCCGGCGCTCAACTCGCAGCTGCGCCACTGGGCCTCCGACGAGGATCGCGCCCGCGAGGTCGCCCAAGCGAGACTCGACGAGTCGCTGGCCGCCCTGGCCGAGGAGGGGGTCGAGGCACGCGGCGAGGTCGGGGACGCCGACCCGGTGCAGGCGATCGACGACGCGTTGCGCACGTTCGGCGCCGACGAGATCGTCGTCTCCACGCATCCGCCCGGCCGCTCGAACTGGCTCGAGAAGGGAGTCATCGAGCGCTCGCGGGAGCGCTACGGCTGCCCGCTCACGCACGTCGTCGTCGATCTCGAGGCGGAGCGAGGCGGCGCGGCCGCGGCGAACGACGCCGCGTCGGGGCGCTCCTGAGGAGGGCTGGCTAGCCGCCCGTCTCGGTGGCGCCGGTGTCCGTCGCCCCGGTCGTGGCGCCGCCCTGGTCGCCGCTCGGGTCGCAGCCCTCGATGTCCTTCCCGGCCACGCTCGCCACGTAGGCGGCCACGTCCACGGCGTCCTGCCCGGTGACGAGGTCGGCCGGCATCGGCGGAGCGGCGAGGTCGATCTGCCCGAGCACGACCGAGAAGACGGTCTCCTCGTCGAAGCCCTGGCTGCACGAGTAGCCGAGCGACGTGTCCAGGTTGGGTCCCGCGGTCCCGGCGCTGCCGGCGTCCGCGAGCACGTGACAGGAGGCGCACGGCGGTTTCCCGTCCTTGCCCTGCTGGAAGAGCTCCATGCCGTTCGTGCGGTCCGCGCCCTCGAGCCCCGTCGTCTCCTCCCCGCCGCAGCCTGCGAGCGCGAGCGCCGCGACCGCGAGAGGCAGGGCGAGCAGCCGGCGCACGGCGTCTACTGGCTCTGGGCCTCGACGGTGCCGGGGCTCTCCACGGCCTCCGCACGCGTGGCGTGGATCGGGAAGACCCGGTTCAGCCCCGTGATCTCGAAGATCTTCGTGATGTTGCGGTCGCTGCACACGATCGAGAGCTGGCCGCCGTTCGGCCGCAGGCGCTTGACGCCGCCGACGAGGACACCCAGCGTCGTCGAGTCGATGAAGGTGGTGTCGGTCAGGTCGACCACGACGTGCTTCGCGCCCTGCCCGATCACGTCGAGGAGCTGCTGCTTGAACTCGGGCGCCGTGTAGAGGTCGATCTCGCCGGTCAGCGCGATGACGTAGGTGTCGCCCGCGGCCTGCTCCGTCTTGATGTCGAAGTTCATGTGCCCCCTTCGTGTGGTCGCGGGTGCGTACCTTAGCCGCTCTACTCGCCGTCCGACCCGCCCGCTGACGCGTCGCCCGTGCCGCCGCCGCCGGTCTGCTCGACGAAGGTCCGGAGCGCCTCGATGCGCTGCTCGATCTGCTCGGCGTTCGGGTTGTTCGGCGCGAGCTCGAGGAACTGCTCGTAGGCGGCGATGGCCGACTCGTAGTCCTGCGCGTTCTCCGAGGCCTGGGCGAACTGGAGGAAGAGCAGCGGGTCGTCGTCGACGAGCAGCGTGAGGTTCCGGAAGACGTCGAGCTGGAGCTGCGAGAGGCGCTGTGCCTCCGCGTTCGCAGCGGTGGCGCGGGCCTCGGCGCGGGCGCTCACCCGCTCCGAGAGCGCGTTGCCGGTGATCTCCTGGAGGAACGGGCTGTCGTCGGGCGCGAACGTCTGCGGCAGCGAGGCTTCCTGCGCCTCGTTCGTGGCGACGGCGGCGCTGCGCTGCGCCTCGGCGACCTTCTGGCCGTAGAGGGCGGCCAGCGAGCGGAGGGCGTCCTCGTCCTGGGGGCGCATGGCGCGGTAGCTCTCGTACGCGCCGATCGCCTCGTCGACCTGGGCCTCGCGCTGCGCGGCGCGCGCGAGGTCGAGGCGCGCCTGGGGGTTGTCGGGCTTCTCGGCCACCGCCTCGCGGGCGTCCTCGAGGCCGGGGCCGTCCGTCGAGACGGGGCGGTTGAGGAGGTCGGCCACGTAGTCGCCGATGCCCGAGCCTCCGGCGCCGACGCCGAAGATGAGGAAGCCACCGCCGAACGCGATCGCGAGGAGGAGGAAGACCCACTTCGCCCGGCGGCGAAGCTTGGGGAAGAACATCAGGTCTTCGGCGCTCTTGGCGCTTCGCTGAGCAGGCGGGCGCGTGCGGCGCTTGCGCTGCGTCGAAGCTCGGGCCATTCGAATCCTCCCTTCTCGTATCGCGCCTCGCCGTCCGCGAGCGTGAGGAGCACCCGGTCTGGCGAGCCGCCGAAGACCACGGCGGTGATTGGATCCTCCCAGGGGAGGAACGGCGAGCCGGCCAGTGAGACGACCGTCAGGTCGGCCCGTTTGCCGGCGGCGAGCGAGCCGATCTCGTCGTCGAGCCCGAGCGCGCGCGCCGAGCCAAGAGTAGCGAGTTCGAGCGCCGATTTCGCGGAGAGCGCGTCGGGCCGTCGAGCGCGCACGCGCGCGGTGTAGACGGCCGCGCGCATCTCCTCGAAGAGGTCGAAGGAGGGCGTCGAGGCGGGGCTGTCGGTGCCCAGCCCCACGCGGACGCCGGCCGCGAGCAGCTCCGCGAGCGGCGCCGCCCCGCACCCGAGGATCGCATTCGAGCGCGGGCAGTGCGCGACGGCCACGTCGTGCTCGGCGAGGAGGGCGATCTCCTCGGCGTCTACGTGCACGCAGTGCGCGGCGAGGACGCTCGAGGCGAGCAGTCCGTGCTCGGCGAGGAGGC
>JBOHAK010000535.1:0-1976 GCA_050697795.1 Gaiellaceae bacterium | reverse complement strand
TGTGGGGAGCCGTCTAGGCACACATATCGTCTGGACCGTCGCGCTCAGCGCGGTGATCACCCTGCTCGCGCTCGCACCGGCCATCCTGCCGGGAGATCGGCCGCTCGACCATCTTCCCGCGCCGTTGCCCGGGGCGATCAAGGTCGGCGAGGTCGTTGCCTCCGCGCTGGCCGATTCCGCCGACCGCGAGGACGGCTCCCAGCCCGCGCCCGAGGCCGCTCCGCCGGACGCGGCGGCGCCCTCTTCCCCCGCCTCGCCCGAGACGGGCACCGGCGTCCTCACGGACGGCGCCTCCTCCCCCACCGAGGCGCCTCCGACGCCGCCCGCAGCCGAGCCGGGCACGCGCGATCCCGACCCGCCCTCCGCCGGCCCCGGCGGGCAGCCCGGGACGAAGCCCGACGACCCCGACGCGCCTCCCGCGGGCGAGGACGACGACGAGGACGACGAAGACGAGGACGACGAGGACGAGGGCGACGACGAGGACGACGAGTGCGAGGACGACGAGGACGACGACGACCGCAAGGCGAAGAAGGAGCAGCGACGCCAGGAGAAGGCCGAGAAGCGCGAGGAGCGCGAGGCCGAGCAGGAAGAGCGGCGCGAGGAGGAGTCCGAGCAGCGAGAAGAGCGGAGGGCGGAGGAGGAAGAGCGGCGGGAGGAGAAGCGCAAGGAGAAGGCCGAGAAGCGCGAGGAGCGCGAGGCCGAGCAGGAGGAGCGGCGCGAAGAGCGGCGGAAAGACCGCGAGGAGAAGAAGGAGAAGGACAAGAAGGGCAAGCAGGACAAGGACGACGACGACGATTAGCGGCCGACTCGGGACCGGCGTCTAAGCTCAGGCCCGTTGCCGCTCGAGCGAGCCGACATCGTCCATCGCACCCGTCCGGCGGATGGAACGCCCGCCGGGGCACTCGTCCTCATGCACGGCCGCGGCGCTGACGAGCTCGACCTCGCGCCGCTCGTCGACCTGCTCGATCCCGACCGGCGCCTCGTGGGCCTGCTGCCGCGGGGGCCGCTCGCGCTTCCGCCCGGGGGCGCGCATTGGTACGTCGTCCGCCACATCGGCTACCCGGACGCGCCGACCTTCCTCGAGACGTTCGACCAGGCTTCGGACTGGGCGGACGCCGCGCTCGAGGAGGCGGGCCTCGAGCCGGGGCGAACGGTGTTCGGCGGGTTCTCGCAGGGCACGGTCATGTCCTACGCGCTCGGCCTCGCCGCCTCCCGGCCGCGTCCGGCCGGGATCATTGCCATGAGCGGGTTCATCCCCCGGGTGGACGGCTTCGAGCTCGACCTCGAGAGCCGCTCGGGGCTCCCCGTCTCGATCTCGCACGGGACCCACGACCCGGTCATCGGCGTCGAATGGGGCCGTGACGCGCGCGAGCGCCTCGGAGCAGCCGGCGCCGAAGTCAGCTACCGCGAGGATCCGGTCGCGCACCAGATCGCCCAGGCCGCGCTCACCCAGGCGCGGGCCGTAGTCGAGTCTGCGTTCGGCTAGAGCGCTTCCTCGCCGACGGCCGGCTCGGCGATGTCGCTCTCGACCGTCCCGGCGGGCGGGACCTCGAGGCCGCGCAGGTAGAGGTGCTCGTAGGCGAGCGCCGCGAGCCCGCCGCCCAGGAGCGGCGCGATGTACCAGAGCCAGCCGTCGTCCCAGAACCCGGCCACGAGCTGCGGCCCGAACGCGCGCGACGGGTTCATCGCGGCGCCGGTCAGCGGCCCGCCCATGAGGATGTCGAGCGTGATGGTCAGGCCTATGGCCAGCCCGGCGATCGAGACGAACGAGCCGCGGGGGTCGGCCGCGGTGGCGAAGATGACCCAGACGAGCAGGAAGGTGAGGATCATCTCGATGACGAAGCCGGCCCCGACGGAGATCTCCTCCGCGAGCGCCGGCGCCCCGAGGTTCGTCGCGTCGGTGATGCGGTCGGGGTAGATCCAGAGCAGGAGCAGCGCGCCGAGCACGGCGCCGAGCATCTGCGCGATCCAGTAGA
>JBOHAK010000534.1:0-6826 GCA_050697795.1 Gaiellaceae bacterium | reverse complement strand
CTCGCCGAGCTCCGCACCATCCTCCTCGCCGGGCTGGGCGTCGTCGTCGTCCTCGCAGCCCTCGCCGGCCTGCTCCTCGCCCGCCGCACCCTGGCGCCCGTAGCCCGCGCGAGCGACGCGGCCCGCTCGCTCGCCGAGGGGCTCCTGGCCACGCGCCTGCCCGTCGAGCGCGAGGACGAGTTCGGCGCCTGGGCGACCTCCTTCAACGAGATGGCCGAGGCGCTCGAGGCGAAGATCACCGAGCTCTCCGAGGCGCAGGCACGCGAGCGGCGCTTCACGGCGGACGTGGCACACGAGCTCCGCACACCGCTCACGGCGGTCGTGAACGAGGCGTCGCTCCTCGCGGAGCACATCGAGCGCATGCCGCCCGAGGCGCGGCGACCGGCCGAGCTGCTCGTCGCGGACGTGGCGCGCCTGCGTGACCTCGTCGAGGACCTGATGGAGATCTCTCGGCTCGACGCGGGCACGCAGCCGCTGCGGCCCGAGCGGGTCGACCTCGGCTCGCTCGTCGCCTCCGCCGTCCACGCCCGGGGCTGGGACAAGCGGCTGCGCCTCGACACGGACGAGGTCGTGCTGACGAGCGACCCAAGGCGCCTCGAGCGCATCGTCGCCAACCTCGTCGGGAACGCGCTGGAGCACGGCGGGCGCGAGGTCGCCGTCCGCGTCGGGCGCGACGGCGTCGGCGCGTTCGTGGAGGTGTCCGACCGCGGACCGGGCATCGCCCGCGAGGACCTGCCACACCTCTTCGACCGCTTCTACAAGGCCGACCGCTCGCGCGCGGGGCAGGGAACGGGCCTCGGCCTGGCCATCGCACTCGAGAACGCGCGGCTCCTCGGCGGCGACATCGCCGTGGCGAGCGAGCCCGGCGCCGGCACCCGCTTCACGTTCCGTCTCCCCGTTACGTAACCGTTACGGGGCAGTAAGGGCGGTGTTGCCCCGGCGCGGCACGCTGGAGATGCAGCGTTCCCGAAGGAGGCAGACATGAAGGCCCTTCTCATCGTCCCGGCGCTCGTCCTCGCAGCCGCCCTCGGCGTGCTCACGGCGAGCTGCGGCTCGGACGGCGACGCGACTCCCGCCGGGCCCGTGCCCTCGGCTCCGAACGAGGAGACGACCACCGGCTCGGCGACCCAGGAGGTTCCGCCGCCCACGACCACGAGCGCCGAGGGGGAGACGGTGGCGTCCCCCGGCGTCGTCACCTACCAGGTCTGGTGGGCGAACTCGGACGGGCTCTTCGTCACCTACCGCACGCAGAGCTCGACGCCCCGGATCGGCACCGCGGCCATCGAGGCCGTCCTCGAGGGCCCCGAGGACGTCGAGCAGGACTACGGGCTCTCGACCGCCGTTCCCGAGGGGACTCAGCTCCTCGGCCTCGTGATCGACGACGGCATCGCCAGCGTCGACCTCACGTCGGAGTTCGAGTCAGGCGGCGGCAGCGCCTCCATGCAGACGCGGCTCGCTCAGATCGTCTACACGATCACGCAGTTCCCGACGGTGAAGGGCGCCCTGTTCAGCCTCGACGGCGAGCCGATCGACGTGCTCGGGGGCGAAGGAGTCGTCATCGACCACCCGCTCACCCGGCGGGACTACGCCGACCTCCTCCCGCCCATCCTCGTCACGCGCCCGACGCTCGAGGAGCCCGTGTCGAGTCCGGTCGTCATCCGCGGGAGCGCGAACGTCTTCGAGGCGAACGTCACCGTGAAGGTGCTCGACGAGGACGAGAACGTGCTCGCCGAGACGTTCACGACCGCCACCTGCGGCACCGGCTGCCGCGGCACCTACCGGGTATCCGTCCCGTTCGAGCTCGACGGGGAGCAGGACGGCTGGATCGTCGTCCACGACGACGACGCCGCCGGTGTCGGGCGTCCCCCGCACGAGGTCCGCATCCCGGTCCGGCTCGTGCCCTGACGCGAAGGAAGCGGTGTCCCGGATCGTCAAAAGGTTGGAGATGACCACCGCGACCGCGCTGGGCCCCTCCGTCGACGTCGGCACCGACGTCGTCGACCGGGCCCGGCGCGGCGACCAGGAGGCGTTTGCAGCCGTGATCCGATACTACGACCCGGGCCTTCGCGCTCTCGCCTACCGCCTCCTCGGCGACCACGACCTGATGGACGACGCCCTCCAAGAGGCGTACGTGAAGGCCTTCCGCGGGCTGCCGCGCTTCCGCGGCCACGCGAAGCTCGGGACCTGGCTCTACCGGATCGTCTACAACGCCTGCCTCGACGAGCTCAAGCGGCCGAGCCGGCGGCAGGACGTCCCCTACGAGGACGTCGGCGACGCGCCCGCGCCGTGGAGCGACCCCGGCGAGGCCGTCGCGCGCCGCGGGGAGCTCGGCGAGGCGCTCGCCCGGCTCGCCCCGGAGGAGCGCGCCGCCGTCATCCTCGTCGACGCCCAGGGCTTCGACTACCGCGAGGCCGGGCGCATCCTCGACGTCCCCGAGGGGACGGTCGCCTCGCGCCTCAGCCGCGCGCGGGCGAGCCTGCGGGCCGAGCTCGGAGGCCACGCCGCGTGACCCGCTACCGCGACGAGGAGCTCGGCGCCGCCCTCCTCGCCCTCCCCGTCCCCGAGCACCGCCCGGGCTTCTACGCCGACCTCCATCGCCGGCTCGGACAGGAGCGGCTGGCACGGCGCGCCGACGTGCGCCGGCGCCGACTCGCTCGTCGCGGCGGTCTGCGCTGGGGCGTGCGCCTCGCCTTCGCCGCGGCTGTCGCGGCGGCCATCTGGCTCGTCGCCGGGCTGCCCGACGAGGCGCCGGACGTGGTGCGCCCCCAGGACGCGACCGCGGCGGAGATCCAGGCGAGGGTGCGCACCGCCTTCGCGGCCGCAGAGACGCTGACCGGCGAGCTCGTCGCCCGCGGCCCGGGCTTCGAGAACGCCTACGGCTGGAAGGGGACGCAGCGCTGGCGGTTCGCGCTGACAGCGCGTGGTGACTTCCGCCTCACGGGCGTGACGCTCGAGGAAAACGTGACCTACGACGCCGAGCGGGGCGTGCAGCGCTCGCTCAACCCGAGCGCGAGCCTCGGGGGCGAGGGGCCGCTCTTCGCCGCCGAGCGCACGGGCATCGCGCCCGGGCCGCCTGATCCGGGCCCGATCGACCCGATTCTCGAGAACGACTACGGCGCCTTCGTGCGCGCCCTGCTCGCCGCCGACCCCGACGACCCCCGCGTACGCGAGACCACCTACGAAGGCCGGCCCGCCTGGCGGCTCGACGTCCCGACGCCCGTCCACCAGATCGCCCCCGAGTACTCGGGCGACCACTTCGCCATCTGGGTCGACCAGGAGACCGGGATCCCCGTCCGGGTGGTGGAGGAGAAGAATGGACGCCCGCTCGACGACCTGCGGATCGAGAAGCTCGTCGTCGACGACCCGCTGCCCCGCGAGACGTTCGCGCTCAGCTTCCCGGAGGGGATCGAGGTCACGCGGAGCGACGAGGGCTTCCAGCGGGTGGCACTCGGCGACGTGGCGGGCGCGGTGGGCTATGCGCCGCTCGTCCCGGCCTGGGTGCCGGAGGGCTTCGAGCTCGCCGAGGTCGCGGTCGCGCCGGGGCCCGGATTCCCGACCGGCGCCGAGGCCGGCAACCCTCCCTCGACGGACGTCGTCTCGCTCTCGTATCGCCGCGGGCTCGACCAGATCCTCGTCACGACGCGCCTCCGCCACGTGCCCGACTGGCCCGACGCCTGGAGCGACCCGCTGGCGACCGGCGAGGGCTACGTGGACGAGCCCGAGCGCGTGACCCTGAGCAGGGGCGCGCTGTCCGACGTCGAAGCGAATGTCCTCATCGTGCCGCTGAACGTCCCGCATCTGTGGGCTCAGACCGACGACCTCGTCGTCACCGTCAGCGGCGGCGTCTCGCGCGCCGATCTCCTGCGCGTCGCCGAGTCGCTGGACGTGGGGCCGTGACCTACCGCCGCTATCGCGTCTGGCGCACGGGCCGCCTCCTGGGGGCGGCGCTCGTCCTCGTCACGCTCGCGTTCGTCGCGGCCGGAGCGGCCGCCCGCGTCCAGCAGGGCCCCGATGGGCCCCGCAGGGCGGTCGTCGCCGAGGGCGTCACGGCCGCGAGCGTCCCGCTCGCGGGCCTGACGAAGGCAGAGGCCGAGGAGCGGCTGCGCACGTCGCTGGCGCGACCCGTGACGCTCGTCTTCCACGACGAGGCGTGGCGCTTCGCGCCGCAGACGCTCGGCGCCTCCGCCGACGTCGAGGCCGCCGTGCGCGCGGCTCTCCGAGCGCCCGAGGGGTCCGCGGTCCGGGTCGGCATCGCGGTCCGGCAAAAGCCGCTGCGCCGGTGGGCGAGCCGCTTCGCGCGCCGGTTCGACCGCAAGCCGACGAACTCCCGCATCGTGCTGCGCGGCCTACGCCCGCGGGCGACCCGGGCGGACCTCGGGCAGAAGCTCTACGACTCCGCGCTTCGCACGACGATCACGAGCGAGCTGCGGTCGAACGACCGCGGGCGGATCGAGCTGCCCGTCAAGATCATGCGGCCCCGCGTGACGCGGCGGGACCTCGGCCCGGCGATCGTCATCCGCCGCGCCTCGAACAAGCTCTTCCTCTACCGCGGCTCCGGCCCCAAGGGCATGCTCGTCGAGCGCAAGTTCGGCGTCGCCACGGGCATGGCGTCCTACCCGACCCCGCTCGGCAGCTTCACGCTCGTCGACAAGCAGCGCGACCCCTGGTGGTACCCGCCCGACTCCGACTGGGCCGCCGGCGCGCAGCCCGTCCCTCCCGGGCCCGGCAATCCGCTCGGCACCCGCTGGATGGGCCTCTCGGAGCCGCTGATCGGCATCCACGGGACCCCCGACGCGGCCTCGATCGGATACTCCGCCTCGCACGGCTGCGTCCGCATGCTCGTCCCGGAGGCCGAGTGGCTCTTCGAGCGCGTCGAGGAGGGCACGCCGGTCTTCATCCTGGACGCGTGATCTGGGAGGGGCTCGCGGCGCGGCTGGAGGGGCGCCTCGCGGTCGTCGAGCCGCTGACCCGTGCCCACGCCGAGGGGCTCCGAGTGGCAGCGGCCGACCCGGCCGTCTGGCGCTGGATGACCGTGTCGGCCCACGAGCCGGAGGCGTTCGAGCGCTGGCTCGACGCGGCGCTCGCCGCGGCCGACGAGGGGACGGAGGCGCCGTTCGCGATCCTGCTCAGGGAGAGCGGCGAGCCGGTCGGGAGCACGCGCTTCCTCACCCTGCGCCCCGAGCACCGCGGCGTCGAGATCGGCTGGACGTGGCACGCACGCAGCGCGTGGGGGACGGGCGTGAACGTGGAGGCGAAGCTGCTGCTCCTCGCGCACGCGTTCGAGACGCTCGGCTGCATGCGCGTCGAGTTCAAGACGGACGCGCGTAACGCCCGCTCGCGCGGCGCCCTCGAGGCGCTGCCGGCGCGCTTCGAGGGGATCTTCGTGAAGCACATGCTCGTCCGCGACGGCGAGCTGCGCGACTCCGCCTACTACGCGATCACGGACGACGAGTGGCCGGCGGTGCGAGCCAACCTGCAGCGGCGGCTCGCCGCTGCGGCGGGGGGCGCCGTCCAGGCCGGCGACTAACGTGGCTCCATCGAGTTCGCCCTCGGCATCGTGGCGGCGCTCATCGGCGCAACCGGCGCGTTCGCGGGCGCCTGGCTGAGCGGCCGCCACGAGCGCGGGCTCGAGCACGAGCGCTGGTCGAACGCCCGGCAGGAGGCGGCGGAGGACGCCCGGGCGGCGGCGGTCGTCGACCTGACGACGCACCTCGCCGCCGCGCTGCAGACGATCGTCTGGTTCACGGCGGCGGCCGGGATGCGGGAGCAGCGGTTCACCGAGCAGACGATCCTCGACTACGACGACGAGATGCGCCGCCACCTCACCTCGACGATCCAGGGCCTCGTCGGCGTCGCCCACCGCGACGCTGCAGCGTTCGCCTCGCTCGAGAAGCTGGCCCAGGAGGTCTGGGAGCTCGACGGGCGCGTGGCGAGCCAGGCCGCCGGCTACTGGACGAACCCGAACGACGCGAGAGCGCGCATCAGCGGCATGCTCGTGGAGTCGTACGAGCTGGAGCGCAGCCTGCCGCACCGCATCGTCGGCGTCCTGCACGGGCGCGAGCCCGAGGCGGCCGCTCAGGACGACGCGGTCAGCCGGGCATAGAGCTCGTCGCAGAGCGCCGGCGTGGCCGCGGCGACCACCCGCGAGCGGGCGGCGAGGTCGAGCGGCGCCTCCCCGAAGGGCGGATCCTCGGGGAGGTCGATGGCCAGGCCGCGTTCGCGGACGAGGAGCTGGGCGGCGGCGATGTCCACGCTCCGCGCCGCCTTCAGGGAGACGACGGCGTCCACCCGTCCGGCGGCGAGGTGGCAGAGAGAAAGGGCGAGCGAGCCCATGATCCGGGTGCGGTAGGCGAGGCCGACCATCTTCGCGACGCGCTCGGCGACGAGATCCGTGCGCGTGGCCTCGAACGAGAGGATCTCGATGCGCTTCTTGGGGCCCGGGCCGTCGAGCGGCCGCCCGTCGAGGACGGCGCCCTCGCCCCGGCGCGCGACCCACTCCTCGCCGCTTCCGTAGTCGTGGACGAACCCGAGCTCCACGTCCTCCATGCGCGGCCCGGACGCAACCGCGAGCGACAGGGAGAAGAACGGGATGCCGCGCTTGGCGTTCATGCTTCCGTCGATCGGGTCGCACACGATGCGCAGGCCGTCGCCGCCGTCGCCGAAGACCCGCTCCCCGAGCTCCTCGGAGACGAGCGTGAAGCCGGTTCCCGCGGCGGCCGCCACCTCCAGGCGCGCGACGACCGCCGCCTCCGCGGCCGCGTCCACCGCCGTCGTCTCGTCACCGCCCTCGCCGTCCCCGACGCGGGGCTCCCGCTCGACGCGCGTG
>JBOHAK010000533.1:0-11242 GCA_050697795.1 Gaiellaceae bacterium | reverse complement strand
GTCGTCATGCAGGAGCTCTGCGACGTCTGCGCCGTCTCGACCGACCAGGTGAGCGGCGTCGTGAGCGCGCGCAAGGTCGATGTCGACGTGCTCGACTACTCGCCCACGACGCTCGCTGGAATCGTCGCGGCCATCGTCGAGCTCGGCCGGAACCTGGACACCGAGGGCCACGCCGAGGAGCTGGCCGCCGGCCTGCGGAGCCGCCTCGACCGCGTCTCGGCGGCGCTCGGCGTCGCCGACAGCTCGCCGCGCGTCTTCGTCACCGAGTGGCTCGAGCCGCCGTACTCCGCCGGCCACTGGGTACCCGACATGGTCGCCGCCGCGGGGGGAACGGACGTGGCGGGGATGTCCGGCGAGCCCTCGCATCGGATGCGCTGGCCGGACGTCGCGAAGCTCGAGCCGGACGTGGTCGTGCTCGCGCCCTGCGGTTTCGACCTCGACCGGACCCTGGCCGAGATCGTCCCGCTCGACGTCTCGGCGCACCTGCTCGGCACGCCGGCCCGCCAGGAGAGCCGCGTCTTCGCGGTGGACGCGAACGCAACGTTCTCGCGCCCCGGCCCGCGGATCGCCGACGGCGTCGAGCTGCTCGCCCACCTGCTGCATCCGGACGAGTTCCCGGACCCGGGCGTGCCCTGGAGCCGGATCAGGCTCTAGTCGAGCCGGATGCGAATGACCTCGCCGCGCAGCTCCGCCGGGTAGCGGTGCGCGGCCTCGTCGCCGGCGAGGCAGGCGCCCGTGGCGAGGTCGAAGCGCCAGCCGTGGTAGGCGCACTCGAGCACGTCGCCCAGCACCTCGCCCTCGACGAGCGGGTTCCCCTCGTGCGGGCAGGCGTTGTCGAAGGCGTGGACCTCGTCGCCGACACGCAGGAGGAGGATTCGCCTGCCCTCGAGCTCCACCACGGCCCGGTCGCCTGCGAGGACATTCGCAGGAACGCTCCGCCACTCCACGCGGCCTACACTATCCGGCCCCGTGCCGCTCTACCTCCGCGAAGCCGACGTCGAGGAGCTCCTCACCCCGGCCGACGCGGTCGAGGCGGTGGAGGGGTGCTTCGCTCGACTTGCGCGCGGCTCGGTCGAGGTCCGGCCGCGCTTCCGGCTCGGCCTCGACCACGGGCTCTTGCACGTGATGGCCGCGGCCGACGTCGAGCTCGGCGTCGCGGGGTTGAAGACCTACACCGGCTTTGCGGAGGGGGCGCGCTTCGTCGTGGCGCTCTTCGCCGCCGACCGCCCCGAGCTCCTGGCGCTCGTGGAGGCCGACCGCCTCGGGCAGCTCCGCACGGGTGCGGCGAGCGCCGTGGCCGCGCGCCACCTGGCGCGGCCGGGGGCGAGCTCGCTCGGGCTCATCGGGACGGGGTGGCAGGCCGAGAGCCAGGTCGCCTGCCTGCGGGCCGCCCTGCCCGGGATCGAGCGGGTCGTCGCCTACTCGCGGAACGAGGAGCGGCTCGCCGACTTCTGCCGTCGCTTCGACTGCGAGGCGGGCGAGTACAACCGGGACGCCGCCGAGCAGGACGTCGTCGTGACGATCACGACCTCGCGCGACCCGGTGCTGCGGGGCGAGTGGCTGCGCCCCGGCGCGCTCGTCTGCGCGGCCGGTGCGAACCGGCTCAGTTCCCGCGAGCTCGACAACGCCGTCCTCGAGCGCGCGACGTTCGTCTGCTGCGACTTCCGCGAGCAGGCTCGGGTCGAGGCCGGCGACCTCGTGGAGCCGATCGAGCGCGGCGTGCTCGACTGGCTCGAGGTGCACGAGTTCTCGGAGGTCGTCTCCGGCGAGACGGCCGGCCGGCAGAGCGACGACGACGTCGTCCTCTTCAAGAGCCTCGGCATCGCGGCCGAGGACCTGGCGGTCGCGGCGCTCGTCCTCGAGCGGGCGCGCGAGCGCGGGCTCGGGGTCGAGCTGTGATCCTGCGCGGCGCGCAGGGGAGCCAGTGCGGGAATGAGGTCGGGCGTCTAGTCGAGCTCGTCGGCGAGGAGGTCGAGCAGGACGCAGTCGTGCCAGGTTCCGTCCCGCCCGCGTTCGTACTGCCGGAGCACGCCGACCCGCTTGAACCCCACTCGCTCGTAGGAGCGGATCGCGCGCTCGTTGGCAGCCGCCGGATCGATCGTGACGCGGTGGTGGCCGCGATCGTGGACGAGATGGTGGGCGAGCGTGCGCACCGTGTCGGCGCCGAGCCCGCGTCCGTGCCAGGCCGTGGCGAGGAAGAGGTCGATGCCTGCGTGCCGGTAGTGCGCCTCGTTCTCCTCGGTGCTCTCGACGAGTCCGATGACCTCGCCCTCGTGCTCGACCGCGAACGCCAGGACGTCCGCGTCCGGTCCGATCTTGTCGAGCAGGTCCCGCTCCGTGACCTCGTGCCACCAGCGCACGACCTCCGGCTCCGCCGCGATCTGGACCAGCCTGAGGACATCGTGGGCTGCGAGCGGGCGAAGCGTCACGCGCTCCCCTCGCAGCTCGTCTGGCATTTCCTAGGTGCTCTCGCGGACCTGCTCGGCGGCCATCGCGGCCGTGTCCTCTCCGACGGCCCGGATCACCTCGGGGCGCTCCAGGAGCCGCAGCCGCTGCTCGTCCGTGGCGCGGTTCCTGAGGTACGGGTCGTCGAGGATCTCGGCCAGCGCGCGTCCCTGCCGGTGCTCCCGCACGACATACGCCGCCAGGCCATCCTCCTTCGACATCCCCCGCGACGCCTCCGAGGTCTTCGCGTCGCGCTTGCCGAACAGCCGGGAGAAGAAGCCCACGGCGCGATTGTATCCTTGCAGCGGTGGAGCCTGAGGGCATGCGATTCGCCGAGCGGGTCCTGCACGGAGTCGGCGACGACGGGAGCCGTGAGCAGATCCTCGTCTGGATCGAGCGCCGCCCGGGTGCGGTCTGGGCCGTCGGGCGCGCCATCGACATCGGAAACCGGAGGACGCCGCAGCCGCGGACGGACGACTACGTCTTCCAGGGCTACGAGATGGGCGACGCGCTCGAGGCGGCGAACAACGCGCTCCGCGACGACCTCACCGTGTCGGTCGAGGAGGGCCTCGACGAGAACGTCCCGCTCTTCGCCGAGGACGAGCTCCTGAAGCCGCTGGAGCGCTGGTTCTTCGGCCACGGCCACAAGCCGTAGCTACGCGATCCCGATCTGCATGGCGAGCTCCCGCGAGATCGCGTGCTCGCTCCCGTCCACGAGGACGGTCAGCGGCCCGTCGAACGGCTCCGACCTTCGCATGGTCACGCGGCCGCCCGGCACGAGCCGCAGGCCGGCCAGGTAACGCAGGAGCGCCGAGTCGCCGTCGGGTACCCGCTCGATGGTCGCCTCCTCCCCCGGCTCGAGCGCGTCGAGCGAGCGCAGCTCGCGCGTCTCGATCCGCAGGCCCGCGTCGGGGATCGGGTCGCCGTGCGGGTCGTGGGTCGGGTAGCCGAGCTGCTCGTCGATGCGCGCCTCGAGCTCCTCCGAGAGGACGTGCTCGAGGCGGTCGGCCTCCGCGTGCACCGCGTCGATCGAGAGGCCGAGCGTCTTCGCCAGGTACATCTCGAGCAGCCGGTGATGGCGGATCACCTCGAGGGCGATCTCCGTCCCCGGCTTCGAGAGCTCGACGCCGCGGTAGGGCGAGTGCTCGGCGAGGCCCAGCGCCGCGAGCTTCTTGAGCATCGACGTGACCGACGAGGGCGCCACGCCCACGCGCCCGGCGATCGCGGTCGTCGTCGGCCGCGTCCCCTCGGACTGGAGCTTGTAGATCTCCTTCAGGTAGTCCTGGATCGCCGCGGAAAGATCAGGTTTAGACACGTCTCAATTCTAGCCCGCCCCCTGCCGGCACACCCCGGCCGGGGGCTTGCTAGCCTCGCGCGGCTCTGCGCATTCGCCTCGGACATAGCCCGGATCCAGATGACGCGTTCATGTTCTGGGGCCTCGCCGCCGGCCGCACCGATCCCCGCGGCTTCGAGTTCGAGCACGTGCTCGAGGGCATCCAGACCCTGAACGAGTGGGCGCTCGAGGGCCGGCTCGAGGTCTCGGCGATCTCGCTTCACACGTACCCGTTCGTCCAGGACGGCTACGTCATCCTCCCGCACGGGGCGAGCATGGGCTCCGGCTACGGGCCGGTCGTCGTGGCGAAGCGTCCGCTGAGCCGCGCGGAGCTGGCCGCCACCGAGGTCGCTATCCCGGGGCGCATGACGACCGCCTTCCTCGTGCTGCGCATGTACCTGGGCGGCGAGTTCCGGTTCCGCGAGGTGCCGTTCGACCGCATCATGGAGGAGGTCGAGGAGGGCCGCGCCGACGCGGGCCTCCTCATCCACGAGGGCCAGCTCACCTACGCCAAGCGCGGGCTCGAGCGCGTCGTCGACCTCGGCGAGTGGTGGCTCCTGGAGACCGGCCTCCCGCTCCCGCTCGGGATCAACGTCGCCCGGCGTGACCTCGGGATGGACACGCTGCGCGAGCTCTCCGACGTCCTGCGCGACTCCATCCGCGCGGGCCTCGCCAACCGCGACGAGGCGCTCGCCTACGCGATGCAGTTCGGGCGGGGCCTCTCGATCGAGCTCGCCGACCGCTTCGTCGGCATGTACGTGAACGAGCTGACCGAGGACTACGGCGACGAGGGACGCCAGGCCGTCTCCGAGCTCCTCCGCCGCGGCGAGGAGATTGGCGCCTTCGAGCGGCCGGTCCGCGTCGAGTTCGTCGGCTAGCGGGAGAGCAGCGCGAACGAGCGGGCCGAGCTCTCGAACTCGGCGGCGCTCGCGGCGACACGGTCGGGCAGCGTGGAGTACGTGAGCACGTAGCCGTTCCCGTCCTCGAACAGGATGTACTGCACGGTGGCGACCGACCCGCCGCTCGGGTCCTGGAACTGCTCGTACGAGAGATGGAGCGCCTTGCCGGCCGGCAGGTCGACCCGCGCCTCCTCGAACTCGGTGTCGAAAACCTGTCTCACCTGCGCCATCGTCGCCTCGAAGTACTGCTCGCGCGTGATCTCGAGCTCGACCGGCTCGACGATGACGTTCAGGTTCGTGGCGAACCCCGCCTCGATGTCGGGATCGAGAGCGAGGAGCTTCACGTACGAGTCAGGCCCTCCGAGGGCGTCGAGGTACGGGGCGAGCGCGGGGTCATCTTCCTTCATCGCCTCGAGCTGGCTCTCCGTGAACGCGTCGTCGACGCTCACGGTCTGCCAGTCGGGCGGCACGCCGACGGAGAACCCGGCGCCGCTCACCTCGTACGTCGCCAGGCCGCCGCTCTCGCCGACCCTCTGCGGCTCCTCGGCGCCGCCACCTCCGCACGCGGGCAGGAGAAACCCGGCGAGCACGGCGACGAGTGTGATGCGACCCCGACTCATGCCCCGGGCATCGGCAGGCCCGCGAATACACTTGATCCCATGCCCGAGGCCGTCGTACTCGCCGCCGTTCGCACCCCTGTCGGGCGCTACGGCGGGGCCCTCGCCGGCGAGCGTCCGGACGACCTGGCGGCGCTCGTCGTCCGCGAGGCGGTCGAGCGCGCGCGCGTCCCCGCGGGCGAGATCGAGGACGTCTACCTCGGCGCCGCCAACCAGGCCGGAGAGGACAACCGCAACGTGGCGCGCATGGCGGCGCTTCTCGCCGGCCTCCCGCAGGAGGTCGCCGGCGTAACGCTCAACCGGCTCTGCGCCTCGGGGCTCTCGGCCGTGGTCGCCGCCTGCCACGCCGTGAAGGCGGGGGACGGCGACCTCTTCGTCGCGGGCGGCGTCGAGTCCATGAGCCGGGCGCCGCTGGTCATGGCCAAGCCCGAGCGTGCCTTCGCGCGCGGGAACCAGACCGTCTGGGACACGACGCTCGGCTGGCGCTTCCCGAATCCCAGCATGGAGGAGATGTTCCCGCTCGAGTCCATGGGCGAGACGGGCGAGAACGTCGCGGAGCGCTACGGGCTCTCGCGGGAGGAGCAGGACGCGTTCGCGCTCCGAAGCCAGCGCCGTCATGCCGCCGCCGTCGAGGCCGGCCGCTTCGAGGACGAGCTCGTCGCCGTCGGCGACGTGGGGCGCGACGAGCACCCGCGTGCGGACACGTCCCTCGAGAAGCTCGCCGCTCTCAGGCCCGCTTTCCGGCCAGACGGGACGGTCACGGCGGGGAACTCGAGCGGCCTGAACGACGGTGCCGCCGCGCTCGTCGTCGCGAGCGCCGAGCGGGCGGCGGAGCTCGGCATCGAGCCGCTCGGCCGCTTCGTCGGCTCGGCTGTGGCCGGTGTCGACCCCAGGATCATGGGCATCGGTCCGCTCCCGGCGGTGCGGAAGCTCCTGGGTCGCGTCGGAATCGACGCGACCCAGTTGGACCTCGTCGAGCTGAACGAGGCCTTCGCCTCCCAGAGCCTGCAGGTGATCCGCGAGCTCGGGCTCGACCCGGAGAAGGTGAACGTGAACGGCGGCGCGATCGCGATCGGCCACCCGCTCGGGATGAGTGGGGCGCGGCTCGTCGTGACCCTGCTCCACGAGCTTCGCCGCCGCGGCGGCCGCTACGGGCTCGCCACCCTCTGCGTCGGCGTCGGCCAGGGCCAGGCCGCGCTCTTCGAGCGGGCGGCTAGTCGCCGGGACCGAGCTTCCAGGCCAGGTAGCGGCGCGACCGCTCCATCACCTCGAACCCGATGAAGGCGATCGCGAGGGCGTTCACGACGTGGAAGGCTGCGAGCTCCTCGACGTCGAGTTGTGCCAGGAAGATCTGGAGCACGTTGACGGCGAGCAGCACGAACGTGAGGGCCCGGAGCGACCGCGGCACCTTCCCCACGAAGCCGACGACGAGCAGGATCAGGGCCAGGAGCGCGAGGAAGAGCCCGAAGATCGAATGGGCGTCGAAGCTCGTCGCGCCGAACGTCCCGAGACCGGCCAGGAAGAATTGGACGACGACGCCGGCGAGGTAGATCACGGCGAGGCCGAAGAAGAGAAGCCTGGCCTGCGTCACGGCTCGACTCTACGGCACCTGCGGGACGGCGCGGCGGTATCGTGCGGGCGATGGCGGTCGCGGCCGAGCGGGAGTACGGGCTCTTTATCGAGGGCGAGTCTGCGGAGCCGTCCGACGGCGAGATCCGCGAGCTGACGGAGCCCGCGACGGGGAGCCCGCTCGCGAAGGCGGCCGTCGCGGGCCCGGGCGACGTGGACCGCGCCGTGGCCGCCGCGCGCGCAGCCCTCGAGGGCCCCTGGGGCAAGACGCCGCCGACCGAGCGCTCCCGGCTCCTGCACGCGCTCGCCGACGCGATCGTCGCCAACCGCAAGGAGCTCGCCGAGCTCGAGACGCGCAACGTCGGCAAGGCGCTCGTCTCGACCAAGCCCGAGGTCGCCGTCGCCGCCGAGAGCTTCCGCTACATGGCCTCGGCCGTCGGCTCCGTCGAGGGCGCGACGCGCCCCATCGGCGGCTCGATCCTCGCGTACACACTGAAGGAGCCGGTCGGCGTGTGCGCGCAGATCGTCCCGTGGAACTATCCGATCATGCTCGCCTCGTGGAAGCTCGCTCCCGCGCTCGCGGCCGGCTGCACGGTCGTCCTCAAGCCGGACGCGGCCACACCCTTGACGGCGCTGCGGGTCGCCGAGCTCGCGGCCGAGGTCGGCTTTCCGCCCGGCGTCGTGAACGTCGTCCCCGGCGAGGGGCCGACGACGGGCGCGCACCTCGTCCGGCACGCCGGCGTGGACAAGGTCGCGTTCACCGGCTCGACGGCGACCGGCTCGGAGGTCATGCGCCTCTGCGCCGACCCCGTGAAGCGGGTCTCCCTGGAGCTCGGCGGGAAGAGCCCGGCCCTCGTCTTCGCCGACGCGGACGTCGAGGACGCCGTCGCCTCGACGGCGTACGGGATCTACTACTCGGCCGGGCAGAGCTGCGACGCGCGCTCGCGCCTCCTCGTCGAGCAGGGCATCTACGACGACGTAGTCGCGCTCGTCGCCGAGAAGGCGCGTGCCGTGCGGGTCGGCGACCCGCTCGACGCCGAGACGCAGATGGGCTCGCTCATCTCTCAGGGCCATCGCGAGAAGGTGCACGGCCTGGTCGAGACGGGGCGCGAGGAGGGCGCGGAGGTGGTCGCGGGCGGCGAGCCGTCCGACGGCGACGGCGCCTTCTACCCTCCGACGGTGCTCGCGGCGGTCGGCGCCGGCCAGACGGTCGCGCAGGAGGAGATCTTCGGCCCCGTGCTGGCGGTCATCCCCTTCGAGGACGAGCAGGACGCGGTGCGCATCGCCAACGACGTCCGCTACGGCCTCGTCGCCACCGTGTGGACGCAGGACCCTGCGCGCGGGCACCGGCTCGCCCGCAGCATCAAGTCGGGCACGTTCACGATCAACCTGCCGTACGGCGCCTTTCCGGGCGTCCCGTTCGGCGGGTACAAGCAGTCCGGCTTCAGCCGCGAGCAGGGGCTCGAGACGCTCCAGACGTACCTGGAGACGAAGAGCGTCCTCGTCGCGACGGGCGCCCGCCCGTCGAACCCCTGGGGCCTCTAGGCCGCCGTCCTCCGCCGACAGAGGACGCGTCCGTCCCGGCCACGCCGGGGTCTGACCCCGCACGTCCGGGAAGGACGCGGCTGCTCCGGCCGGCGGGTGAGCGCGCAAGCCGGCTCCCCGCGCTCGACGGACGCGTCCGCTCGGGCCACGACGGGGTCTGACCCCGGCACGTCCGGCGTGGACCTAGCGCTTCAGGACGAGCAGTGCGCCGGCGGCGAGGAGGGCGAGGCCGACGACGCGGGCCGGCGTCACGGGGATCCGCTCGAGGCCGAAGAGGCCGGCGGCGTCGATCAGGACGCCCATGGCGAGCTGGCCGGCGATCAGGAGCCCGATGGTCGCGAACGTGCCGATGCGCGGTGCCGTAAAGGTGATCGTCGTGACGACGATCGCGCCCATCGCGCCGTTGAGCCAGAGCCAGGGCGGCTCGCGCAGACCGGAGGCCACGCCGCCGAAGCCCTGCCGCGCGATGAGCACGGCGGCGCAGACGATCAACGCGGCGCCGATCGAGCCGAACGCGGTCGCCTCGAGGACGCCGATGCGCTTCCCGAAGGCGCCGCTGACGGCGACCTGAATCGAGCCGGCGACGCCCGCCACAAGCGAGAGCACGACCGCCACGGAGGTCGCCGACACGGCGGCGAGGATAACGCCCGCGATTGGGCCGCGTGGGCCATGGTGGCCGGGCACGCCCAGGGGTAACCTCGCCGCATGCCGGTCAGAGAGCGCAGCGCGACGCAGGAGGTGGTCGAAGCCCGCGAGCGCTACGTCGCCGCCGGTGTGGCGACGCCGCCGCTCGTCGTCGCGCGCGCCGAGGGCGCCCGCATCGAGGACGTCGACGGCCGGAGCTACATCGACTTCGCCGGCGGGCTGGGCTGCCAGAACGCCGGGCACGGGCCTCCCGCGGCGGTCGCCGCGATCCACGAGCAGGTCGACCGCTACCTGCACCAGTGCTTCATGGTCGGGATGTACGAGCCGTACGTGGAGGTGTGCCGGCGGCTGGCCGAGCTCTCGCCGTGCCGCGGCGAGGAGCAGAAGAGCCTGCTCGTCAACTCGGGCGCGGAGGCGGTCGAGAACGCGGTCAAGATCGCCCGCGCGGCGACGGGGCGTCCGGCGGTCGTCGTCTTCGACCGCGCCTTCCACGGCCGGACGCTGCTCACGATGGCCATGACGAGCAAGGTCGTCCCCTACAAGCGCGGCTTCGGGCCCTTCGCGCCCGAGGTGTACCGCGCCCCCGCCCCCTACCCGTACCGCGGCGTCTCGAGCGACGACGCGATCCGCGGGCTGGAGGCGCTGTTCAAGTCCGAGATCGATCCCGAGGCGGTCGCATGCGTCGTCCTGGAACCTGTCCAGGGCGAGGGCGGGTTCATCCCGATGCCGCGCGACTTCCCCCCTCGTCTGCGCGAGCTCTGCGACCGCCACGGGATCGTGTACGTCGACGACGAGGTGCAGAGCGGCGTCGGCCGCACCGGCCCGGTCTGGGCGGTCGAGCATTACGGCGTCGAGCCCGACCTGCTCGTCTCCGGCAAGTCGCTCGGCGGCGGGCTGCCGCTGGCCGGCGTCACGGGGCGAGCGGAGATCGTCGACAGGGTTTCGCCGGGCGGCCTCGGCGGGACCTTCGGCGGCAACCCGGTCGCCTGCGCGGCGGCGGTGGCCGTGCTCGACGAGGTCGTCGGCGAGGATTTCCAGCGCCGGGCGCGCGAGCTCGGGGAGGCCATCCGCGTCGCGCTCGAGGACATCGCGGAGAGGGTCGAGGCGGTCGGCGACGTACGCGGGCTCGGCCCGATGCAGGCGCTCGAGCTGGTCGAGGACCGCGAGACCAAGGCGCCCGCCGGCAAGCTTGCCGCCGCCACGACGGCTGCGGCGCGCGAGCGCGGCCTCGTCCTCCTCTCCTGCGGCCTCCACGGGAACGTCCTCCGGATCCTCGCGCCGCTCGTCATCGACGACGACGACCTGGCGCGCGGCCTCGAGATCCTCGAGGAGTCGCTCGTGGAGGCCTCGGCCAGCGCCTGACGCGCGAATCGGGAATCCTTCGCGGTCGACAGCCACGCGAGGGAAGGGGGACCGCTTGGTCCGCGTCTTCGTCGTCTACGAGCAGGAGCCCGACGCCGCGCGCTACGAGGTGCACGCCGAGCTCTGCCGCCGCGTACCGGGCGGCACGTTCCGCCACGGGCGCGTCTTCGGCGCGCCGATGGGCGAGCCGCGCTACCCGTACTACGCCGAATGGGAGTTCGCCGACCTGGACGCCTTCAAGGCGGCCGCGCGAACCGAGGAGTTCATGGCAACCGGCAAGGACGCCGTGGAGATGGGCGTGCCCTTCCACGTCCACTTCGCCGAGGTCGCCGAGTGACCGAGCCGGACTATCCGGCCCCGCGCGATCCGGGCGAGCTCGGCTTCGAGGCGATCGTCTACGAGAAGGCGCCGCCGCGCGCGACGATCACGCTCAACCGGCCGGAGGTGCTGAACGCGTTCGACTTCCGCATGCTGCGGGAGCTCGCGCGCGCCGCCGAGGACGCCTCCTGGGACGACTCGATCCGGGTGGTGGTGGTCACCGGCGCGGGGCGCGCGGTCTGCGTCGGCGCCGACCTCAAGGCATGGAGCCGCGACTACCTCGGGAAGCCGGACGAGTACTGGAAGTGGTTCGGCGCGTTCAAGGACGCCCACGACCGTCTCCGCGAGATCGGCAAGCCGACCCTCGCGCGCATCAACGGCGTCTGCGTCGGCGGGGGGAATGAGCTCCAGATGGCCTGCGACCTCTCCGTGATCGCCGACGACACGTACATCCGCCACGTCGGCCCGCAGCACGGCTCAGTGCCGGCGGGCGGCGCGACGCAGTGGCT
>JBOHAK010000532.1:0-3171 GCA_050697795.1 Gaiellaceae bacterium | reverse complement strand
GTCGAGCGGCCTGACCTCGAGCAGGCTCGCGCCGCGCTCGCGCGCGAGCGGGGCGATCGCGAGCGAGAGCGCGCGGGCGTCGTTGGTGTCGAGCTCGAGCGCGTCGTCCCCGGCGAGCCGTGCGCCGACGACGGAGCCGGCCTCGAGCAGCCCGCCGGCGAGCTCCCGCGGCCGGTTCGTGCGCACCCGCACGCGCAGCGGGCGGTCATCCATCAGCGCGCGCAGCTCGCGAAAGTCACCGGCCGCGGCGAGCCGGCCCTGCGACATGACGAGGATGCGCGAGCCGAGCCGCTCGACCTCGTCGAGGACGTGGCTGGAGACGAGCACGCAGCGCCCCTCGGCCCCGAGGCGCCGGAACAGCGCGATCATGTCCGCCCGCTGCCGCGGGTCGAGCCCGGTGAGCGGCTCGTCCAGCACGACCACCGCCGGGTCGTGGACGAGGCCCTGCGCGACCTTGACCCGCTGCCGCATCCCCTTCGAGTACGCCGGCAGCCGCCGCTTGTCTGCGGGGTCGAGCCCCACCGTCTTGAGGGCCGCCGCGGCTGAGGCGCCGGGATCCGGGAGCCCGTGCAGCGTGGCTGCGAGACGGACGAACCCGTGGGCGGTGAGCGCCTCGAAGACGCTCTCCTGCTGGGGCACGAGGCCGATGGAACTGGTCACGCCGACGTCGACGCGCGGGTCGCGGCCGAGCACGCGGATCGTGCCCTTGGAGGGCCGGGCGAGCCCGCAGAGCATTCTCAGCATCGTCGACTTGCCCGCGCCGTTCGGGCCGAGGAGCGCGGTCACCCCGGGGCCGACGTCGAAGCTGACGTCGGAGACGGCGACGAGGGCGCCGAACCACTTCGACACCTCTTCCGCGACGACGCGGGGCTCGCTCACCTGTCGGCCTCGATGCGCCGGTAGCGGAGCCAGCACGTCGCCGCGCCCGCAACGGTCCAGGCGGCGAGCCCGGCGGCGATGAGCCAGGTCGAGAGCTCCTCGATGGGCTGTCCCTCGTAGTGGAACTCGTCGAAGATCCGGTAGGAGAGCTCGGAGGGGAGGAAGGGGAAGCTGAGCAGATCGAGCGCGTTCGGCGCTCCCGCGCTCTCGACCGCGCCCCGGGCGACGATGACCGGGACGAACAGGAGGAGTACGACGGCGACGGCGGCGGCGGCACGCCGAGTGGTGAAGCTCGAGACCGCCAGCGAGACGGAGGCGTAGGCGAGCGCCGTCATGCTCCCGACGGCGAGGATGCGCAGGAGGAGCCCCGGCGTCTCGCCGGCGCTGGGCCCGTAGCCGGCGACGACGAACGCCGCGAGCATGAACAAGAGCGGACCGAGCGTGATCGCGAGCATGGCCGCGAGCACGGCGGCGCCCTTCGCCGCGAGATAGCGGTTGCGATCGAGAGGGCCGGCGAGATACAGCCCGAACATGCCCGAGCGCCGGTCGGGGCAGAGCGCCTCGGGAGCGACGAGCGCGGCGAAGAGGGCGAGGGCGCTGCCGATGAAGAACATGTACTCGCCGTACGTGATCAGGTCGTCGACGGGCAGGTCGTCGAGGAGCGCCGCGAACCCGACCGAGGCGAGCGCCGGGACGTAGGCGACGACGAGGGTGAGCGCGGGCAGCACCTTGTGACGCGCGCCGCGCCCCAGCCCGAGCACGCGCCGCACGGTGAAGACGGCGAGCGTGAGGATCGCCCAGGCAGGCCGCCGGCGCGGGCCGTCGTAGCGGCGGTAGCCGAGCCCGAAGAGGCGTGCCTCCTGCTGCGAGCTCACGCCCCTGCCCCCGTCCCCAGGTACACGTCCTCGAGTGTCCGTCCCCGCGGCGCCAGCCTCCGGAGCCCCACGCCGAGCTCCGCCACCGCGTCCCGCACGGCGTCGTGGTCGCCGTCACCGGCCGCCAGGAGGAGCACGCCGCCCTCGACGGTCACGTCGAACCCGCGCTGCTCGAGACGAGCAGCGAGCTCCTCGGCGCGCTCGTCCACCTCGACCACGAGCCCGTCCGGGCCGCGGCGCAGGTCGGCGAGCGTGCCCGCCTGCACGACCACGCCGGCCTCGACGATCACGACCGCGTCGCAGATCCGCTCAGCCTCCTCGAGGTGGTGAGACGAGATGACGATGTGCATGCCGAACTCGGATCCGATGCGGCGGATGAGGTCGAGCATCTCCGTCCGCTGCACCGGGTCGAGCCCGTCGGTCGGCTCGTCGAGGAGCACGAGCTCGGGGTCGTGCGCGACGGCGGCCGCGAGCTTGACGCGCTGACGCTGACCCGTCGACATCGACCCGACGTTGCGGAAGCGCTCCTCGCCGAGCCCGACGAGCCAGAGCGCGTCGTTCGCACGCTGGACGGCGGCGCGGGAAGGGAGGAGGTGCAGCTCCGCCAGGTGCCGTACGAGGTCGGCGGCGGTCAGCTCCGCGGGCAGATCGTGGTGCTCGGGCGCATAGCCGATTCGCGCGCGGACGTCGATGCCCGCCGCCGCGGGATCCTGGCCCAGCACGACGAGCTCGCCGTCGTCGCGCGAGCGGAGGCCGAGCATGAGCGACAGAAACGTGGTCTTGCCGGCGCCGTTCGAGCCGAGCAGGCCCGTGATTCCCCTGCCGATCTCGGCGTCGAGGCCGGCGAGGGCCACGGTGCGGCCGTAGCGCTTGACCACCCCGTGTGCCGAGACGACGGCGGGCGCGGCGGAATGCGGGTGAGCGGAGAACATCGTTCCGGGGCCGGGCGGCCGACATCGACCCTACCGCGCGCCGAAGCCGGCGACCGGTCTCGCGGCGCGTTTAGGTGTGGGCGAGGCGCGCCGCCCGCCCGGGCCGGAACGACCAGGCGTGCACGCTGGTGCGCCAGGCGACCGCAACGAGGAAGATCGCGGCGCCCGAGAAGATCAGGAGCGCCTGCGCGGCGAGCGCGAAGCCGAGCGCCTGGGACGTCTCGACGCCCGAGACGACGAGGACCGTCGTGCCCGCGGTGATTTGCGTGGCCGCGCCCGCCGGGCCGATCGGGAAGGCGGCGGAGGCCGCGCCGGCGCAGATGAACATGATGGCGAGCGGGAAGGAGAGCCCGATCCCGAACGTGCCGAGTAGCAGGAAGATCGCGGTTGCCCGGACGAGCCAGGAAACGAGCACGAGTCCCCACGCCCGCGTTGCCTGGCGCCACGGCGTCGCGCGCGGCGCGAGCCAGCGGACGACCCGGAAC
>JBOHAK010000531.1:0-20988 GCA_050697795.1 Gaiellaceae bacterium | reverse complement strand
GAGGAGCGCGGCGACGTCCGCGCGCGTGCGCCACCCGGCGAAGGTCACCCGCCCCTCGAGGCCCGCCTCGGCGACGGCCCGCGTGAGCCTCGCCCGGTCGGGGCCGTCCCCGACGAGCGTGCAGACGAGATCGACACCCTCCTCGGAAAGGAGGCGGCACGCCTCGACCAGAAAGCGCTGCCCCTTCACCTCGTGGAGCGTCCCGACGCAGAGGAGCGAGAAGGGCCTCTCCGGGGGAACGCTCTCCCGCGGACGGAAGAAGCCAGTGTCCACGCCGCAGTGGATGACCACCGCTTTCTCCTCCGCGCGCTCGCCGCATTCCTCGACCATCAGCATCCGGTTGTACTCCGAGATGGGAACGACGAACGCCGCCTCCGCGACCTTCTCGCACAGCATGTGGCGGTCGACGTGGAGGTCAAAGCCGTGCGCGGTGAAGCTGTACGGCAGGCCGGTCAAGCGGTGGACGACGAAGCCGGCCGCGGCGGGGTGGTTGGAGAAGTGGCAGTGGACGTGGTCGACGCCGTCCGCTCTCATCAGGCGGGTGGCGTGGGCGACCTTCGGGAAGATCCCGAGCGCCCCGACGAAGAAGTTCCGGCTGCCCCAGGTCCCGCGGAGCAGGTCGGCCAGCGCCCCCAGGTAGGCGCGCGGGTCTCGCAGCAGGAAGTGGAACTGGCTGCGGAGGATCGCGAGCGAGAGGAAGGGCTGGTAGTGCGCGCGACGAGCGAGGGCCTCGGCCTCGGGATGCACGATGTCCTCACGCTCGCGAAGGAGGGGGTAGAGGTCGACCTCGTGCCCCAGCTCCTCGACGGCCAGCAGCTCGCCGAGGACGAACGTCTCGCTCAGCCTGGGGAACCGGGACATGACGTAGGCGACCTTCATGGCAGGCGCGTCTACCGGGGCGCGTGCGTCCAGTCGGTCCAGTCGACGTTCCGCCCCAGCCCTCGCCCTTCCACGGGAAAGGACGTCCCGTAGCGGTAGTTGACGATCCAGTAGGCCGGCACGCTCGGCTCCCACCACTCCTCCTCCGGGAACTCACGCTCGAGCTCGATGAGGAAGCGTGCCGCGCGGAGCAGCGCTTTGTCCTCCCACGCGTAGACGTCGTAGCCCTGCCGGTGGAGGAGCTCGGCGAGGGGCACGAACCCGCTCAGGGCCTCGCGTGGGTACTGCGTATGCCCCGGAGGCCACGTGAAGCTTCCGCCCCGCCGCATGTCGTCGGGAAGGGCGCCGTCGATCGAGTGCCCGTCCTTTCGGGCTCCTTTCGGATTGATGCCGCGCGGGCGGGACGGATCGGCCTGCCAGGAGAGATCCTCGTTGGACCCCCCGGAGTGGAATCCCCTGCCGGCGTCCGCGGGCCCGTAGTGCGAGCCGGGGATCCCGGGATAGGAGGAGCGGTCGCCGAGCCACCCTTTCATCACCTTCGCCGCGCGCGCGATGTCCTGCTTGTCGTCGAGGTAGACCGCGACGGCGACGCGGCTCGCACCGGCCATGCCGCCCCAGTTGCTCGCCGAGCGCTCGGCCGTGCCGATCAGGGTCTGATCGGCAATGGCGTCGGAGCCGAGCGGCTCGTGCCGCACGGAGCGGAGCCAGTCTCGAAACTCGGCCTCGCGCTCGGGGTCGTACGCGCGGAAGTCGATCAGGTCGGCTGCGATGACGTAGGAGAGGAGGTTGCGGCCGAGGGCGAGCGTCCTACCGCCTTCCTCCGTGCCGACCACGCCCGCGATCGCCTCCGCCGCCTTCTCCCGGTACCTCGACTCCCCGGTTCGCGCGTAGACGAGCGCGACCGCGAGCGTCTTGACGTCGTGGTCCGAATCCTGGTCAGAGATCTTCCGCGGCCGGAGCTCCCCGTCCGCGGCCTCCTTCAGCCGCTCCCATGCGGGACCGCTCGTCGGCAGCCGCTGCAGCTCGGCCCGGGAGATCCAGATCCCCTCGGCGGGCTCGGGCAGCGTCCGATCCGGTGGGGGAGCCGCGGCCGCCCGCGCCTGCTCGCGGTCGAGCCGCTCGCGGGTTCCGTCCTCTGGCTTCGCCGAGCTGCACCCGGATGTCAGCAGGACTCCCACGACGAGCCCGGACAGCGCCACCCTCCTCACAGGAGAAAGTGTATGGCCCGACCCGCGCGGGGAGCCCGGGTGGCAGCGGCTGGTGCGGCTTGACAGGCCTCGGAGGGCGGGCAACGATTGCCGGACGGCTACTCGGGACCTCTCGACGCAGGTGGAATCCCAGGCGCTCGCAGCGGGGGCAGGCGAACCGTTCGCGAGCCTCACCAGGAGGTCTCTCGCCTGGGTCCTCGACGTCATCCTGGTGACCCTGCTCATCCTCGTCGCGGTGAGCCTCCTGGATGCCGTCGTGGGACCGACCGTCAGCATCCATCCCGAAGCGGCCACGTTGGAGGACGTCGTGCAGGCGGACCTGGGCATGGTGATCCTGGACGCGCTCCTCGCTACCGGTCTGAGCGCTGCGTTCTTCGTGCTTCCGTGGGCGCTCCTGGGCGGATCGCCCGGCCAGCTCGCGCTCGGGATGCGCGTTCGAGATGGCGCCGGCGGCGGAACGCTCCCGGTCGGGCGCGCGCTCGTACGGTGGATCCTGCTCTTCCCACCGTTCGCGACCGTCTCGGCGCTGACGGCCGGCCTGCCCGTCCTCGGCGCGCTCATCTGGTCGGCCGCGGTGGCCTGGTACCTCGTCCTCCTGCTCACGACCGCCCGCAGCGAGACCAGGCAGGGCCTGCACGACCGGATCGCCGCGACCGTCGTCCGCCGGCGAGCAGGAGCCGTCGGTGTTCGCTGACGCGCGCTCCGTGCCGAGGGACACGGCGCTCGAGGCTGACGTCTGCGTCGTCGGGGGCGGAGCGGCCGGCATTACCCTCGCGCGTGAGCTCAGCGGCTCGCCGTACCGGGTCGCTGTGCTCGAGAGCGGCGGCCTCGAGTACGAGATCGACACGCAATCCCTCTACCAGGGGCGCTCCATCGGGCTCCCGTACTCCGACCTGGATGCTCCGCGCCTCCGCTTCTTCGGCGGGACGACCAACCACTGGGGCGGGATCTGCAGGCCGTTCGAGGACGCCGACTTCAAGCCGCGCAAGGGGATCCGCTTCACGGGCTGGCCCATCGAGAAGAGCGACGTCGACCCCTTCTACCCGCGGGCCGCACGCGTCGTCCGGCTTCCCTCGCTGGACTGGGACCTGGCGCATTGGGCTCCACGCGGCGAGCTTGCCCCGCTGCGGCTGAGGAGCGATCGGATCGTCACGAGGGCGGCGCAGAAGGTCGAGGCGGACCTCCGGAGCTTCGGCGTGCGCTACGAGGACAAGCTCCGCTCCGCGCCGAACGTGACCGTGTACTTGCACGCCAACGCGGCGGGCTTCGAGGTCGACGAGGCAGGGGGGACCGTGGCGTCGCTGCCGGTGGCGACGCTCACCGGCAACCGCTTCTCGGTGACCGCGAAGGTCTTCGTGCTGGCGACGGGCGCCGTCGAGAACGCGAGACTGCTGCTCGTCTCGAACGAGCGGCGCCCCGCGGGCCTGGGGAACCAGAACGACCTCGTCGGCAGGTTCTTCCTGGAGCATCCGCGCTTCCTCGGGGGCCTCATCGTCCCGTCCACGCCGCACCCCAACCTGGGCTTCTACGACGACCATCGCGTCGACGGTTCGCTGGTCCGCGGGTACCTCGCCTCCTCGAAGGAGTTCCAGCTCGCCGAGGGTCTCCTCGACCTTCAGATCCGCCTCGAGCTCGGCTACGGGGACGCTCCCGAGGACGCCGCCGACTTCGCGCGCCACGTCATGACCCTGGCCAGGGATCCCGACAGCTGGCAGAAGATCTCGATTCCCGGTCCTCCGGTGCCGATTCCCTATCTCGACGTGATCCGCGAGGCGCTGGACTCGCCGGAGGACACGTACAAGTACCTCCGAGGGCGGATCGAGACGATCGGCGTGACGACGCGAATCGAGCAGGCGCCGAATCCCGACAGCCGTGTCGTGCTGGTGCGGGAGCGCGATCAGCTGGGGATGCAGCGCGTGGCGCTGGACTGGCGGCTGAGCGACGTCGACAAGCGCAACGTGCGCCGGACGCTCGAGCTGCTCGGGGCCGAGGTCGGGCGCGCCGGCATCGGGCGCCTCAGGATCCTCCACGGAGAGGACGAGCCGGGCTGGCCGGAGGACCTCGGCGGAGGTCAGCATCACATGGGCACGACGCGCATGAGCGACGATCCCAAGCAGGGCGTCGTCGACCGCGACTGCCGCGTGCACGGGATGTCGAATCTGTTCGTCGCCGGCAGCTCCGTCTTCCCCACGCCCGGCGGGGCGACGCCGACGCTCATGCTCGTGGCGCTCGCTATCCGGCTCTCCGATCACCTCAAGGACAGGGTGCTGGCCTGATGCCGCCGAGGATGAGACGCCGCACGTTCCTGCTCGGCGCTGCCGCGTCGGGTCTCTCCGTGGCCTGGCGGTCGCTCGGCTCCTGGCCTTTCTCGCAGACGCCGCTCTCCGGCAGCGAGCGGCTGGCGACGCTCTTGGACGACGAGGGCGCGCGGGTCGTCGGGCGCGAGTACCTGCGGGCGTTTCCCGCCGAAGCGTCACGGGGCATCCTGACGGCCCGTGTGGTCGAGGGGCTGCCCGGCGGCTCCCGGGTGCTTGCCACGGCGTCGGACGGCCGGCTGCGCGAGCTCCTGCTCCAGGCCACGGCGGCGGATTTCGAGGATCTGCGCACTGTCGAGCTTCGCGGCTGGGTGCTGGCGCGGACCGAGGCCCGGCTCTGCGCGCTCGCGGCTCTGCACCGAGGATCGCCGCGCGCCTGACGGGGTCTCGGGACTCGTTGACGCGCAATCTCCGTGTGGTTAGCCTCCTGGCGAGGGACGACGTGAAACCGGGACCGCGTGAGCTCGGAGAAAGGCCGGTGAGGAAGACGATGGAGCGGGTGCTGGTTACCGGGGCGGGGGGCTTCATCGGCCACCACCTCGTCACCTATCTGAAGGAACGCGGCTACTGGGTTCGAGGGGTCGACGTCAAGCACCCCGATTTCACCGGCGTCGACGCGGACGAGTTCGAGCTCCTCGACCTGCGCCGCCGCGACGATGCTCTCGTCGCCGCCCGCGGGGTGGATCAGGTCTATGCGCTGGCCGCCGACATGGGCGGCATGGGCTTCATCTCCGAGAACCACGCCACCATCCTCCACAACAACAGCCTCATCAACCTCCACACGATCGAGGCGGCCCGGCTGAACGGCGTCGAGCGGTACCTCTACAGCTCGTCGGCCTGCGTCTACCCCGAGCATCTGCAGGCGGATGCGGCCGTGACGCCGCTCCGCGAGGAGGACGCCTATCCGGCGAACCCGCAGGATGCGTACGGCTGGGAGAAGCTGATCTCGGAACGGCTCTGCGAGTACTACTCGGACGAGCACGGGCTGGCGACGCGCGTCGTCCGCTTCCACAACATCTACGGGCCGTACGGCACCTACGACGGCGGTCGGGAGAAGGCTCCGGCGGCTCTCTGCAGAAAGGTCGCCGCCGCGGAGCCCGGCGGCTCGGTCGAGATCTGGGGAGACGGCGAGCAGACTCGCTCCTTCTGCCACGTGGACGACTGCGTCGAGGGGCTCTTCCGGATCATGCAGTCCGACCACGCCGAGCCACTCAACCTCGGCACCGACCGCATGGTCACGATCAACGAGCTCGCCGGGATCGTGATCGACATCTCGGGCAAGGAGGACCTGACGCTCGTGCACGTCGAGGGGCCGCAGGGCGTCCGCGGCCGGAACTCCGACAACACCAGGCTGCGCGAGGTGCTCGGTTGGGAGCCCGGGATCGATCTCGAAGAGGGGCTCGTGCCGACGTATCGCTGGATCGAGAAGCAGGTCGGCGCGGCGAGCCTCGTCGCCTCCTCCTGACGCCCGGGCTCGATCCGGCGTCGTCGAGGCGGAGATGACCGGCGGCACGGGCGACGCATCGCCGCTGCAGGCGCTCTCGTACCCTCTCATGCCCGCCGATCCAGGCCGCCACGGGGCGGTCGTCGAGGCGCCGGCGGACTGGCGCTTCGACCCGGACGCCCTCGATCCGCGGGCGGACGCCGTCCTCTGGGGACGCATGCCGGACCGGACCCCGTCCTTGCGCTCGGCCGCTCGCACGGCTGCCGCGCGAGAGGCTGCCCTGCGCACGGTCCGCCGGCGGATCCCGGCTCACCTGCGCCTCGTCGGCATCCACCGCCTCCCTCCGCGGCGGCTGCAGGCCGGAGGCTTGCGCGGACGCGTCCGTGCGGCGCTCCGCGGGGGAGCGCTGGTCGAGCTCGGCGCGCTGCCTGGTGGAGACAGGGTTCTCGACCGGGTTCTCGGGGCGGCGCAGGTCGGGCGCCTCGACGAGTCCCTTCGCGCCGGCGCGGGCGGCGGCCTGCTCGTTCGCGTCGTCCTCGCCGACGGATCGGCCGCCCTCCTGCGGGTCGCCTGCGCCGGGAGTCCCGGAGATCCGGTCCCGGCCGCGGAAGTCCTAGACCGCCTCGCGGCGGCCGCTGTCCCGCTGGTTCCCGCCGTCCACGCACGCGGCCGAACGGCCGGGGCTTCCTGGATCGTCGAGCAGGCCCTGCCCGGACGGCGACCGACACGGATGACCGACCGGCTCGTCCGGCAGGTCGCCGACGTCTGCGCGACCTTTCCGCTCGGCGACGGCCCGCCCACCGCGACCGCCGCCGACCTCGCCGGCATCGGGGCCCGGCTTCCCGACCGCGCGCCTGCGGTCGCCCGCCTCGCCGCCGCGGTCTCTCGCGGGGCGGAGGGGCTTCCCGCGATCGTGCGTCACGGGGATCTGTGGGCTGGCAACCTGCTGGTGGAGCGGGGCACGCTGACCGGCCTGGTCGACTGGGATGCCGCGCATCCTGCGGGAATCCCGGGCGCAGACCTCGTCCAGCTCCTCGGGACCGAGGCCCGCGGGCGCGCGCACCAGGCGCTGGGGCCCGCCGTCGGCAGCCGCCCGTGGCGCCGGGCCGGCTTCTCCGAGGCCGCGCGCGCGTACTGGCCCGCCCTCGGCATCCGGCCGGACGACGACGTGCTCGAGATCGCCGGAATCGCCTGGTGGGCGGCGGAAGTCCACGGGACCATCACGCGCCTGCCCCATCGTGCGGCCGACCAGGCCTGGCTGGAGACGAACGTGGACGGAGTGCTGAGCGCGCTGGGCTCCTGAGGCGGCCCGCTCAGCGGGTGCCGTTCTCGAGCAGCACCTCTTCGTAGAGACGCTCGTACGCCCGTCCGACTGCCGGCCAGTCGTAGCGCGGGCGGACGTACTCGCCGCCGGTCCTGCCGATCCTCTGTGCGAGCGCGTCGTCCTCGAGGACTCGAGCGAGGTGGGCGGCGAGCTCCTCGGCGTCGGAGCCGACGAGCAGCTGCTCCCCGGACGTCACGTCGTCCAGGCCGCGATGGCCCAGCGGCGTGACCACGCAGGGCAGATCCGTCGCCATCGCCTCGAGTAGCTTCGTCTTGATGCCGGTGCCGTCCAGGAAGGGCCCCGCCCAGACCCGGCTGCCCGTCAGCCACGACCGCATGTCGTCGACTTCCCCCGTGACGTGCACGCCCTCGAGCGCCTCCAGGTCCAGCAGACTGGGCGCAGGATCCCGGCCGACGAGGACGAGGTGGGCATCCGGGCGCGCCGCTCGGACTCGGGGAAGGACCTCCCGGGCGAGGTACACGGCGGTGCGTACGTTCGGCGCGTAGCTCATGGCCCCGTGGAAGACGATCCGTGAGCGGTCGACGACGGCGGTCGGGTCGGGAGCGTAGGCGCTCGCGTCGAACCCGATCGGGATCAACGCGAACGGCAGCGTCGCGTCACGCGCCCTGAGCTCGGCCAGATCCCCCTCGTTGCTCACGACGACGCGGTCGAACCCGCGGTACTCGGACGCCTCGAAGCGCCGGATCCGCTTCGCGTCGGCCCGAAAGAGGGACGCCCGGAGACCGGTCGCCGCTTCGGCCCTCGCGTCCACGTTGAGGTGCCATGTGTCCATGACCCCGAGCACCTTCGGCCGACCGGCCAGCTCATTCCGGAGCCAGGCCAATTTCCCCGGGCCGACGTGCACCACGTCGGGCCGGAAACGAGCGAGCTCCTCCCGCAGCGGCTCGCGCAGGCCGCTGACGAGCCGCTCGGCGCGAAGGGGGCGCCGCAGCAGCGTGGCGAGGGCGAGGTCGCGCGTGTTCCCGGCGAGAGAAGGCTTGGCGTACGGCACGATCCGCATGTCGGCGTCGACGGCCGCCTCGGCAGCCTGGCCCGGGTGCCGGTAGCCGATCAGCCGGACGTCGTTTCGCTTCCCGAGCTCGGGCACGAGACCCATGAGCTGGCGTCTGAAGCCCGTGTTCGTGGGCGGAAGCGGTGCATCCGAGGCGCAGACGAGGATCCGCATGCTCCTCCTTTCTCAGTCGCGGGGAGACCAGCGCCGGACGTATTCGCGCCAGATGGCCGCCGTCACCTCTGCGCGCACGCGCGTCGGGTCGTCGGAGGCGTCGACGACGACCGACCTCGGCAGGCGCGGCAGAAGGGCGCGGTAGGCCTCCCGCTGCCGCTCGAGCAGCACGAGGTCGTGCTCGCCCTTGCGCGAGTACAGGATGTCGCCCGGCGCGTCGAGCAGGACGGCGAGATCGGGTGGGGGGCAGGAGCGGGCCAGGACCCAGCGGCGGGCGCGTCCACGCATGCCGTGTCGGAAACGGTTCGGGACCAGGGCATCGTACGTATACCGGTCGAAGACGACGAGCCGGCCTCGTCGCCGGTGGTAGGCGCCCTCGAGCCACCGGCCCCACTGGGTGGCGACCCGCTTCGCCGAACGCGGCACCGGCCGGAGGCGCCTCGCCTTCCGTGGGGCGGGATTCTGGTAGAGGCCCATGTAGACGGAGCGCACGGGGAGGTAGAACGAGCTCTCGAGCTCCGCGGTCAGCGTCGACTTTCCCGCCCCGTCCGGCCCGAGGAGCGCCACGCTCACTCCGGCTCGCCGGCTCAACCTCAGCCACTTCCCCGACCAGTGCCAGAACCTGCCGGCGACCTCCCGGCGGCGAACGTCGGCCCGCCGCGCCTCCCGCCAGGACGCCCGGAGCGCGGTGGCGAGCTCGGCGAGCGCGGCCCAATCCTCACGCTCCACCGCATGCGTGATCCGGGCGGTGTCCCAGCCCTCGGGGCAGAGCGACGCGACCAGCCGCTCGAGCGGGCCGTCGGTATGGCCGTGGGACGCCAGCTCCGCGAGCCGCGCCGCGTCCTGGGCCGGCGGCGGGCCGTTCTTGTCCAGGAGCCGGTGCAGCAGGAGCGTCCAGAGGGCATCCGACTCGTGGAGAACCGGAACGCCGTCGATGTGCCGCCGTCGCGCAAGGCACTCCGCCTCTGCCCCCGTCGGAAGTGTGAAGCCCGGCCCGTACGCCAGCTCCGTCACGGCGTCGAGCTTGAGCCAGAGGTCCCGGGACGCGTCGTAGGCGAGGAAGAAGGCATGCGACCCGTAGCCCCAGGCCGGCAGGCGGGCGAAGCCCAGCCGTCTCGCGCTCTCGCGCAGGTGCCGGGCATCCTCCGGTGCGATCAGGAGATCGACGTCCCCCGCCGGGTCGAGCAGGTCCGTCTCGCCTCGAAGGACGCACCAGCGCGCGCCGGCCTCGTCGAGAGCGCGAAAGAGCGCGGCCAGCTTGGGATGGACGGCGAGCGTCGTCGTGCTCATTCGCCCGCCGAGAGCGTGAAGAGGCGGCGGAGCCCCGGGGCTTCTCGCCGGTCGATGGACACCCGCAGCAGGTTGACGTACCGCCCGCGATCCAGACGGCGGGGGTGGAGGCGGGTCACCTCCTTCAGGGCCCGCTGCATCCAGCAGACGTAGAACAGCGGAGCGACGAGCTCGGCCGCCAGCCCGGCCTCGGTGCAGAACCGGCTCGCCGTTCGGACGAGCAGGCGGCCGAGCTCCGAGTCGGCCAGGAACTGCTCGTCGAAGCTGCGCATCGGATCGTTCGTCCCGGCCGCGCGGGATACCCGGATTCCGTAGCTCCGTACGAAGTGGAAGAGGTCGCACAGCGGCATCCCCTCCCGCTCGGCCGCCTCCCAGTCGAGAAAGGCGGGCTCCCCGCTCGTCGTGACGAGGAGGTTCCACGGGCCGGGATCACCGTGCTGAAACACCACCGGGAACCCGGTCTCGCTGCCGGCGAGGGATTCGATCTGCGAGGCGAGAAACGATTCGTGCACGCGCGAGATCGGGTAGAGCCGGCGGAACCGCTCGAACAGGGCGTCGAGCCGGCCCGCGACCGCGGGGGCGCCTCCGGCCGGTGGTCGGGCCGTGGCGATGCCGAGCTCGGCGAGCCACGCGATCGCCGCCCCGGCCAGAGGGCAGTCGGGGGTTGCCTCGGTCCGCTCGAGGAACGGAACGCCGTCGACGGCGGTCTCGCCGAGCACCGCGAGCCCGTGCTCGTGCCCGAAGAACACGGGTCGGGGGAGCGTGCTCGCCGCTGGGAAGCCGGCGTCGTGGATCAGCTCGAGCGCTCGGCGCTCGTTCTCGAGGCGCGGGTTGAGCGCGGAGTCGCGCGTGATCTTGACGACGTACTCCGGCGTCCTCGAGCCGTCGGCGGCGAAGAGAAAGAAGAGCACCTTCTGCGAGCGAAACTCACCCGGAGCGGCGAGCCCCCAGCGATGCCGCTCGAGCGCCAGTCCGCTCTCGGCCGCCACCCGCTGCAGGTAGCGCGGCGGGCCGGCGCTCACGACCGTCTCCGATCCACCGGCGAGCGCGCCGCGCCGGGGGACGAGTCGGTTGACGAGCACGTGCTTCCGCAGAGACCTGCGCGGGTGCCGGAGGAGCACGCGGCGACGAACCGTCCGCTTGAGGAAGCGGCGCTCCAGGTAGGCGATCGTGTCCGGGTCGTCGAGCGGAGCGGCGAGGCGTAGCTCACCGGAGGTGGGCGCCAGCCAGAGCGCGTCGCCGAGCCCGGCCTGCGGTCCGTGGCGCGTCGACGAGGGGACAGCGCGCCCCCGGTCGAGGACCGGCGTGAACTCGCCGTAGGCGAGCCCGTCCGGCCGGAGCAGCCGCTCGATCTCCGCCCGTACCTGCCGGGTGCGAAAGCGCCTCAGGGACCTGCCTGCGAGGAAGACGACGTCGGCGCTCGCACCGCTCAGACCCGTCTGGCCCCGGCGCCCACGGCAGACGACCACGTCGTCGCTCATGCGACCGAGCGTGGCGAGCGCGGCGGGGGTCGGCGAGCCGAGGCAGACGATCCGCCGCGCCTCGAGGCTCGGGAGCAGAAACCACCAGTTCGCGCCGGCGACGGCTCCCTTCATGTTGCTTCCGGGAACGAGAGGTGCATCCAGGCTCGTCTCGAGCGGGGTCACGTTCTCTCCATCGTTCGACCGGTCAGGCGCGAGCAAGCCCGACTCCCGTTCGCTCAGAAGCCCCGATTGGTGTAGAGGACGGTGCCGATGACATTCGCGCCCACGCGCCGAAGGCTCTCGACGTCCGCGGGGATCTGCTCCCGCCTCGTGTGATCGCGCTCGGTCACGAGGATCGTTGCCTCGGCGGCGCGCGACCAGACGAGGCTGTTCGGCGACCGCTCGAGCGGAGGAACCGTCACGACGACGACGTCGGCGTCCTCGAGCAACTCGCGCAGGATCTCGGTCGGAGTCTCGATCTCGAGGGGCTCCGAGGAGTTGCGAAGCCGAAGAATCGTCAGCCGCGAACGCCTCACGCGAAACCGATCGAGCGTGATCTGGCCGGCGCGGACGGGTCGTCCCCGCCGGACCTGGGCGCCCGACTCGGCCGGCTCCGAGAACCCGAACAGGCTCGCCGCATCGCCCCGCTCCCCGTTGTCGACGAGCGCGACGGTTGCGCCGCCCTCCGACAAGGCTCCCGCCAGGTTGGCGGCGAAACCGACGCTCGAGCGACCGCCCCGGGCGTCGACGACGACGATGCTGCGGGGCACGTTCCGCTCGTCGTTCCAGAGCTCGATCTTGGCTGCGAGCAGGCGGTATCCGGCCGCGGCGCCCGAGTCGGGGGCGGAATCGACCGCCGGCGCACGACCGCCCGCTCCGTCGACGGAGCCCAGGACCGAGACGGGCGCGACTGCCGAGAGCTCCTCCTCGCTCCTGACCACCGTGCTGAGCGAGTCAACGAACGCGGCGAGCCCGAGCGCGCCGAGCAGGCCTGCGATCGCCGCGAGCGGGAGGATGAGGTCCTTCGAGGGACCGATCTCGTTCGTGGAGGGAACGGCCCGCTCGACGATCGTGAGCCTGCCTTCGGGTGGGGTCGCGAGCCCTTGCCGGTTCGCGTAGGCGGCGAGCGCGCCGGCGACCGAGTTCGCGATCTCGGAGGCACGAGCGGCTTCGCCGTCGCGGGCGCGAACCGTGATCAAGCGCGTGATATCGCTGGCGGTCACGTCGAGCTTGCTCTCGACGCTGCTCGGCGTCATGCCGATTCTGCGGGCGGCGCCGTTGAGGATCGTGGCCGTCTGGGCAATGCCCGCGTACGTCCGTGCCTGCGTCCCCGAGGCCTGCAGCGTCTCGCGGTCGCCGCTGAGGGGACCCACGAGCAGCGTCGCCTCGCTCTCGTAGGTCGCCGGGAGCCGCTCGGCGACGAGGAAGCCCATCAGTGCCGCAACTCCTGCTCCGACCGCGAGTAGCCACCACCAACGTCGAATGACCGGAAGAAGGCCGCCCAGTTCAGAATCCTCCCGCTAGGTGCCTCGGAACGAGGCCTGGAACGACATAGCTTAGACCCGCCCGAAGCCTTTGTGTGCGTCGATTAGGAGGACCGTAGGTCCCGCGCTAGGATCGCGGTGCACCCATTCCTGCGGTGAGGTGCTCCATGGTTTTTCTGAGCGGCGGCCACTATGCGGAGCTCGAGGAGACGCTCGGGGCGGGTCTGCCCGCCATCTTCGCGACGATCGCGCTCTCGGTCCTCCTGCTGCTCCTCGCCGCCATTCCTCCCTCGGCGCTTCCGGTCGGCATCTCGGAGTTGCTGGCGCCTCGCCGCCGCCAGGTCGCCGCCGTCGGAATCTCAGTTTGCCTGGGCGCCGCTATCGGCCTCCTGACCGTCTTCTGGGCCCTGTAGCCGCCTCGGCTGCCGCAAGCTGGGCGGCCAGCCCCTCCTCGAGCGGCGTTCTCGGCGTCCAACCGAGCTCCGACCGCAGGAGGCTCGTGTCGGCCGACGTGCGGCGCACGTCGCCGACCGCGGACGGCTCGTGGCGCACGTCGAGGCGCCTTCCCGCCAGGCGCTCGCAGATCTCGACGACCCTCGCGAGCGTCGTCTCGCTTCCGCCCCCGACGTTGTAGACATGATTTCCGGGCCCGGCCGTCATCGCTGCGAGCGTGGCCTCGACGGCGTCGCCCACGTAGGTGAAGTCCCGCGACTGCTCGCCGGTGCCGAAGAGGCGGAAGGTCGTGCCGCCGAGCAGAGCGGAGACGATGCGCGAGAACGCCATGTCGGGGCGCTGCCTGGGTCCGTACACCGTGAAGTACCGCAGCGAGACGACCTCGAGCCCGAGAGTCTCGAAGTAGGAACGGGCGAGCGACTCGCACGCCAGCTTCGTGACCCCGTAGGGCGAGACGGGCCGAGGCAACGCTCCCTCGCTTGTCGGATAGGCCTCCGCGTTCCCGTACACCGAGGAGCTGGAAGCCATCACGACACGCCGCTTCGCCCCCGCGGCCGCTTCGAAGAGCCGTTGCGTCGCGTAGATGTTGTCCCGGACGTAGACCGCGAAGGTGTCGCCCCAGCTCCCGCGCACTCCGGGCTGGGCGGCCAGGTGGAAGACGCCGTCCGCCTCGGCCACGAAGGGCTCGAGGGGGCTGTCCGCGAGGTCGACCTCTGCGAACGAGAAGCCGGGATGCTGCCGAGCGTCCGCGAGATTCGCCTCCTTGCGCTCGCGCGCGTAGTAGTCGGAGAAGGCGTCCACTCCGACGACCTCGTCCCCTCGCCGAAGGAGGCGGTCGACCAGGTGCGAGCCGATGAAGCCGGCGCACCCCGTGACGAGGTAGCGACTCACGCGGACGCGCTCAACGACAGGTTCCGGAGCCGGAGTCGGTGAAGCTCTTGCCGTCCACGGGAAGGAACTCCCAGTCGTATCCGGCCGGCTCCAGGGTCAGTTTCAGCACGCCCCAGGTGTCGTCGTTGCGGGCCTCGGTCGTCGGGAGCGGGTCGTACTTGAACCCGCGAAGGTTCCCGCCGCCGGTTCCGGCGACGAACAGCCGAACGCCCCGCTCGTCGTCGCGATCCCCCTGGGCGTTCATCGGCGCGAAGCGCTCGTAGCTGTGCTCGTGAGCGGTGAGGAACAACTCGACGCCCTGCTCGTACAGGGTCTGCCAGATCGGCTGCACGCGTCTGGTGTCCTGTGGCTCGCCGTACCGTCCCGAGCTGAACGGCGGCCGGTGTGCGACCGCGAGCGTGCAGAGACGGGGGTGCGTCGCCAGGTCGTCGCGAAGCCACTCGACCTGGGGATCGCCGAGCTCGCAGCCCTCGATCCGCCAGCAGTCGCCGTTGAGAACGACGACGTGCCAGTCACCGAGGTCGTAGCTGTAGTAGTACTTGTCGAACGGGCCCCCTCTCGAGCCGAAGTAGTCCGAGTAGCCCTGTGCGTCTTTCGTCGAGTGGTCGTGGTTGCCCGACGCGGCCCAGGTCCGTTCCTTGAACTTCCCCCACGATGGGCCGTAGCACTCGTCGAAGTCCACCGACGTCCCCCTCGGGTACGCGTTGTCGCCGAGCGTTTGAATCGTCGCGTCGGGGAAGCGTGCGAGGATCTCCGCGGTCGCTTCGTCTCCCCGATTCTCGCACTCGGCGATGTCCCCGGCGGCCAGGAGGACGTGCGAGTCGACCACGGCGCCTTCGTCGCCGTTGCCTCTCATGAAGGCGAAGGCGAGGCCGAGCCCCGCTACGAGCACGACGAGCAGAACGGCGAGCACGGTCAGCGGCCGCACAGATCCATGGTAAGCCCGGCTGCACCGCAAGAACAGGCGGGGTCGCCCGCTGCGGCCCGCGGGCGACCCCAAGCACCGTCTCAGCGTACATCGTGCCTGGCGCACTATTGAAGCACCGCTTCCCGGGTGTTAGCCTCGAAAGAGGCACCGACCCTCGGAAAACGCCGATGAACGCGTTGCAGGAGCTGCAGTCAGAGGTCGGAGTCTCGCGGGTGACGGGTCTCGCCGGACTCCGGTGGGCGGCAGCCGTCCTCGCAGCAGTCGGAGCCGGGCTCCTCGCGCAGCCGGCGCCGGCGCAGACGCCGTTCACGATCACGATGGAGATGGCCACCGGCGGGCCGGTCGTCCCGGCGACCGTGACCGTGCCCGATGCCTTCGCGATCGCCGAGCAGGCACTCCAGTGCGCCGACGTGCGCTGCGTGCAGGATGTGATGCAGGCCGTGGCGCCTGCTCTGGGGCAGTTGCCGCCCGTGCCGTCGCCGCCCGCGTCGCCCGGCCCGTCTCAGCCCGAGGAGCCGGCCTCCCCGCCGCCGAAGGACGGCCCACGGGCGTCGCCCGGCTCACCCGCCGCCCCGGCCGCCCGCCCTCGCAAGCGTTCGCCCGTCCCCGAGCGCGCGAGCCTGGCGAGCAGGCCCGAGCTCGCGGAGATCGTCGCCTCTCCGCCCGGCGTGCAGGAGCGCCCGGCCTCACGGCCTCCGCCCACGCCTGAGATACCGCCCCGCGGGTCCGACCTGCTGGTTGGGTCGGCGCAGGCACCGCTTCTGCCCGCCGCTCTGTCCGGCGTCGACTGGAGCCCGCTCCTGCTCAACGTGCTTCTCGCGGCAGGGTCGTTGGCGCTCCTCCTCTTCGTGCTGACGGCCACGCCGCAGCACAGCGTGGGGCACGTCTCCTACCGGCTCGCGGACCGGCGCAGCGACCTCGGGCTGCTGGGCACCGTGCTGCTCTTCGGCCTCGCGGTCGGCTACTTCGTCGCGACCTCCCTGGGTTAGTCGACGAGCGAGCCGCAGGTGAGGTTGGCGATCGCGCCGCCGCCTGCGATGAGTTTTTCCCGGCCGCCGGGTTGTAAGAGAGAGCCGCCCGACCGGCGGACCGAGCGTCCCAGAATGAAAGGGGAAGTGGTGGCGAAGTACGCGATCGTCGTGACGTCGGAGCACAGCGAGGGCAATCCGGGCGGACAAGGGCGGATGGTTCATGCGTTGAGCGCGGCGAAGGAATTCAAGGAGGCGGGGGAGGAGGTCACGTTGTGGTTCCACGGAGTCGGCGTCACGTGGCTGGCGGCGTTCGAGGCACGGTACGACCAGTTCACGCGCCACTACGGCGGGCTCTTCGACGAGCTGCGGGACTCGATCGGAGGTGCGTGCGACTTCTGTGCGAAGAAGCGATTCGGTGTGGCGGAGAGCGCGGAAAGGCTCGGGGTCCCGGCCGTGGGCGGGGAAGGACAGCACCACACCATCGCCACGCTCGTTCGGGACGGCTGGAAGGTGTTCACGTTCTGAGCCGCGCGGCTCGCCCTCGTGGAAGACTTCATGTGGTGCGTGGCGGGTGATCGACGAGCACGAACCGATCTCGAGCCGAGGGGTCTCGGAGCCGGCGCGACTGAAGGCCGAACGAGAGGCGCTCGCGGCAGCCCAGTCCGGCGATGGGCGCGCATTCGAGGATCTGGTTGCGTCGCACCGCGGGGGCATTCACCTGCACTGCTACCGGATGCTCGGAGAGGTGCATGACGCCGACGACGCCCTCCAGGAATCGCTGTTGCGGGCGTGGCGTGCGCTGGCGGGGTTCGAGCCGCGGGCGCCGGTTCGCACGTGGCTCTATCGGATCGCGACGAACGTGTGCCTGACGGCGCTTGCGCGCCGTAGGCAGCGCGGGTTGCTGACTCCCGGGCGGCTTCCGGACCCGCGAGCGACGGGGCTCGAGCAGACGGGCACGCAGTTTGGCCCCTACCCGGATCGCCTACTCCGCGACTCCCCTGGCCACGTCGAGCCCGATGCGCAGGTGGAGCTCGACGAGAGCATCGAGCTCGCGTTCGTGGCGGCGGTGCAGCTCCTACCGGCTCGCCAGCGTGCGGTGCTGCTGATGCGCGACGTACTCGACTTCTCGGCCCGCGAGGTCGCCGTTCTGCTCGGCACGAGCGTCGCTGCCGTCAACAGCTCTCTCCAGCGGGCGCGCTCCACCGTCGAGCGGGAGCGGCGTGCGGGTCAGATCGCGCACCCGCATGCACCGGCCTCGAGAGACGTCGAGCGCGAGCTCACGCGTCGCCTCGCGGATGCTTGGCGAGCGGCGGACGTCGAGGGGATCGTCCGGCTCTTGGCGCACGACAGTCTCCTGACGATGCCGCCCGAGCCCCTCCGGGTCGTCGGGCGAAAGGCCGTCGGAGCGTTTCTTGCCGAAGTGCCGGCGGCCGGCCGGCTGGAGCGCTTTCACTTCATCGAAACCGGTGCGAATCGACAGCCGGCATTGGCGGCCTATGTCGACGACCCGGCGACCGGAGCCGCGCAGGCTCATGCGTTGCTCGTCCTCTCGATCAGGGACCGCGAGATCGCCTCCTTGTGCCGATTTGCCGATCTGCGGCTCTTCGAGCGCCTCGAGCTGCCTTCGACCCTTCCGGCCGACTAATGGTGCGTCGTCCGAGGCATTCGGCCTCGTGATGGCCGCCGGAGGCGGGCTTTAGGACGGAAACCCGCTTGAAAGCGGAGGGGGAGGGATTCGAACCCTCGATCCGCCTAAGGACGGATAACGGTTCTTCGAGACCGCCTGGAAAGCTCTTATTTGCAGGAGTGTGGTCCCAGTTGGCCAGCGGGTTCGCCGGCTTGAGCGGTCGAGTATCTTGCGGGCGATGGTCTTCGTGCTGACCCTCGTCGTCGACGCGCACGGTGGCCGCGTCTGGGCGAGATCGTGGCTGCTCGGACGGATCAGCCCGGTCGCGCGGGACCTCGAGACCGGGGCTTTGCACGCGGCCTCGGGCCTCGCCTGGTCGACCGCGTGGGCAGGCGTCTGAGGGCCGGGCAGGGTGGGCGCCGCACGGTCACCTGGTCGCCGGATCGAGGACGAGCTGGCGGCGCTCCTCGGCCGGGATCAGGTCCTTCCCGGCACGGCCGCGGAGTTCCTTCGCGACGCCACCGAGGAACGCGGGATCGAGGGCTGGGCCGACGCGATCGTCCTTCCTCGAAGCGCCGACGAGGCCGCCGCGGCGCTCGCCTGGTGCTACGAGCGCGACGTTTCGGTGGTGCCGCGGGGCGGTGGCACCGGGCTCGCCGGAGGCGCCGTGCCCCACGGAGGCATCGTCCTCTCCACCGACCGCCTGCAGGCCGTCCGCTCCTTCGTCCCGGAGCTCTGGCGCATCGAGGTGGAGGCAGGCGTGCGAACCGCCGACCTGCGCCGACGTGCTCGCGACAACGGGCTTCTCTTCCCTCCCGACCCGGGGGCGGCGGAGCAGTCTCACATCGGCGGCAACATCGCCACGAACGCCGGGGGACCCCATGCGTTCAAGTACGGGACAACCGGCGCCTGGGTTACCGGGATCGAAGCCGTCGTTCCCCCCGGCGATGTCGTCCGGGTCGGCGGTCCGCTTCGCAAGGACGTTGCCGGCCTCGACCTCAAGCGCCTCCTGATCGGCTCCGAAGGAACGCTGGCGCTCGTCACCGCCGCCTGGCTCCGCCTGATTCCGGCTCCCGGGTCGGTGCTTCCCGTGGTCGCGTTCTTCCCCGATCTCGAGACCGGCTGCGCGGCCGTCGGGAGCGTGATCGGGACCGGCGTCGTGCCCGCGGCGCTCGACTACCTCGACGAGGGAGCCCTCCGCCTCGCGGGCCCTTCGTACCCCGGCCGGGTGCCGGTCGGCGCAGCCTTCGCCGTCCTCGCCGAGGCAGACGGCAGCGAGGCCGAGGCGGCGAGCGTGCGGGACGACCTCGTGCACGTCTTCGAAGGGAGCGCGCTGGCCGTCGAGACCGTTTTCGACCGCGGTGCCCTGTGGCGCTGGCGGGACGGCGTCTCGCTCGCCGTTGCGACGGCGAGCGGCGGCAAGGTCAGCGAGGACCTCGAGGTCCCGGTCGAGAGGCTCGCCGATGCCGTCCGAGGGACGGTCGAGGTCGGGCGGCGGCACGGGCTCACCGGGTTGAGCTGGGGGCACGCGGGCGACGGCAACCTCCACGCGACCTTCCTCGTCGCGCGGGACGACACGTCCGGTCAGCAGGCCGCGCGCAGGGCGTGTGTCGAGCTCTTCGCGCTCACCCGCGCGCTGGGTGGATCCATCTCGGGCGAGCACGGGCTCGGACTCTTGAAGCGCGAGCACGCGGAGTGGTCGCCGCCGGTCGCGGCGCTGCAACGGCAGGTCAAGGCGGCGTTCGATCCCAAGGGCCTGCTCAACCCGGGCAAGAAGCTCTAGGTGATCTTCTCGAGCGCCGCCCGCATCGCCTCCGGGAGCGGGCGGGAACGCTCCGCGGCGCGGTCGACGTAGACGTGGACGAAGTGGCCGTGGGCCGCGGACTCGTCGTCGTCGTTTCTGAAGATGCCGATCTCGTAGCGGACGCTCGAGGTCCCGATTCGCGCCACCCGGATTCCGGCCGTGACGCGATCCGGAAACGCGATCGGCTTCTCGTACGTGCACGCGGTCTCGACCACGAATCCGACGGTGTCGCCGGCCCGGATGTCGAGGACGCCCTCGTCGATGAGGTAGCGGTTCACCGCGGTGTCGAAGAACGAGTAGTAGACGACGTTGTTGACGTGGCCGTAGACGTCGTTGTCCATCCAGCGGGTCTCCACGGTCAGGAAGCGCTTGTAGTCGCTCCTCCGCATCGGATCACCAGCAGGTGAGCGAGTCTGCGAACAGCTCGGCGAGGAGCTCGCGGTCGACGGGCACGGGGGCGTTGTCGAGCAGGCGCCTCTGGACGATCGTGCCCTCGGTGAGCGCCGCGACGTGGGACCGACCGTAGCCGACGCCGGAGATCCCGTTAGGCATCCCGGTCGCCTTCATCATCTCGGCGATCCGCCGGGAGACCGCCTCTCCGGGCTCCGCGTCACGGACATCGGCGCCGAGGAGCTCCGCCGCCTCGAGGTGGCGGTGCGGAGACGTCGCCGCAATCCGGCGGAAGACCGCAGGGGCGTTGACGATGACCGACATGCCGTGGGGAACCATCGGCTCCTCCTGCGGGTAGCCGTCGGGGGAGAACGAGTCCACCAGCCCGGCGACCGCGTAGGACATGCCGTGCGGGACATGGACGCCCGCGTTGCCGAATGCGATCCCAGCGAGGGTCGCCGCCCACATCATGTTCTCGCGGGCCTCGCGATCCGACGGATCCTGCACGGCCCGGACGAGATACCGGCCGCACAGCCGGAGCGCCTCCCTGCAGCCGACGTCGCTCCACGGGTTCGCGCCCTGGCTCAGCGGTCGCGACAGGGCATCCGTCTTGCTCCTCGCGGTAAACGGGCGCGCGGTGAAGGACTCGAGCGCGTGGGAGAGGACGTCGAACCCGCTCGCCGCGACCACGGGGCCGGGGAGCGTCTCCGTGACGTCGGGATCGATCACAGCGCGCGTCGGGAGCAGGTGCCGGTGGGCGATCCCGGTCTTCGCTTTCAGCGAGAGCAGATCGAAGATCGCGATCCCAGTGCACTCGCTGCCGGTGCCGGACGTGGTGGGACAGGCGAGGTGGGGCCGGAGCGGTCCGGGGACCGGACGCCCCTCGCCGACCGGCGCGTTGACGTAGGTAAGGAGCTCGGCCGGGTGGGTGGCGTAGAGGTTGGCGGCCTTGGTCGTGTCGATGACCGAGCCTCCGCCGATCGAGACGAATCCGTCGACCTTCGCCTCCGCCGCGAACCGCGCCGCGGCCAGGAAGGATCGATCGGTCGGCTCGACCTTCACCTCGTCGTAGAGGGCGACGTCGGCGCCGGCCGCCCGGAGCGAGGAGAGCGCACGCCCGAACGGCTCGAGCGCCCCGACCCACGGGTCCGTCAGGACGGCGACCCGCGAGAGCCCGAGCGCCCTCGCCCACGGGCCGACCTCCTCGAGCGCGCCGCGGCCGAAGGTGATCGGGTTGCGATCCACCGAGAAGGCCGATTCCCGCCCCTCGAGCGGGACGTGGTGACAGCAGACCATCGGGCGCCGACGCTACAGCATCAGGCGAGCAACCC
>JBOHAK010000530.1:0-2933 GCA_050697795.1 Gaiellaceae bacterium | reverse complement strand
CCTTGATCCCGTTCCGCGGTCCCCGTACCTTTTTGGCCACCGCGTCGAAAATGCCTGCATGCTCACCGTCCGTGACATCGCCACGATGACCGAGCTCGAGCTCACGGTTGCGGCCGGAGCGGACGGCCTGACCAACGGCGTGAGCTGGCTCCACGTGTCCGAGCTGGCCGATCCGACGCCGTTTCTCGAGGGCGGCGAGTTCCTGCTCACGACAGGCCTCGGAGTGGGCGAGCTGGGCACGAGCCAGCGCGCCTACGTCCGCCGCCTCGCGAAGCACGAGCTCGCCGGGCTCGGCTTCGGCATCGGCTTCGGCTTCCCGGACGTCCCCGCTCCGCTCGTCGAGGAGGCGAACAAGCTCGCGTTCCCGGTGCTGGCCGTACCCTACGAGGTCCCGTTCGTGGCGATCACGAAGGCCGCGTTCAGCCACCTGGCGAACGAGCAGCTCGAGCAGCAGACTCGCGCACTCGCCGTGCACGAGCGCCTCGCGGACGCCGTCATCCGCGGCCGCGGGCTCCAGGCGCTCCTCGCCGTCGTCTGCAACCACCTGGACTGCAGCCTCGCGCTCGTGGACGAGCAGGGCCGCGTCGTCAGCGAGCGGCACGGGCGGCGTCCCGCGTCGTTCGAGGGCGCCCTCCAGCTGCCGGTCGTCGCAGGCGGCGAGGTGGCCACGCTGCGGGCCGCCCGCGAGGGGCGTCCGTTCGGCGAGTACGACCGGCTCGTGCTCCACCACGGCCAGACCGCGCTCGCCTTCGAGCTCACGCGCCGGCGCGCGGTGAGCGCCGCGGAGCTGCGGCTCGCCGGCGACCTGCTCGAGGACCTGGAGGACGAGCGCCTCGACGACCGGGAGACCAGCCGGCGCATGGCCGCCTTCGGCCTCGAGCCCGCGGGCAGCTACGCGGCGCTCCTGGCCGCGCCCCGGAACGGCGAGACCGGGGAGCACGTGCGCCGCGAGGTGGCCGAAGAGCTCGACCGTCGGCGGGTGCGGTACCTCTCGGCCGCCCGGCCCGACCGGGCCGCCTTCCTCGTCGAGGCGGTGGACGAGGACGAGGTGATCGGGCTCGCAGAGCAGATCGTCGAGGCCGGGCCGCACGCGCGGGTCGGCGTCGGTCGGCCCGCGCACGGACGAGGGCTGGGGCGCAGCCTGCTCGAGGCGCGCGCCGCCCTCGACGCCTCGACCGGCGACGTCGCCTCCTACCGCGACCTGGGCTCGCTCGAGCTCCTCCTCAGCCTGCCCGACGCGGCGCTCGAGGCGTTCGTCGCGCGCGTGCTCGGCCCGGCGGGCGCAAACGGCCGGCTGATGGACTCCCTGGCGGCGCTCCTCGACTCGGGCTGCCGCTGGAGCGACGCGGCGGAGCAGCTCGGCGTCCACCGCCACACGCTGCGCTACCGGATGGAGCGGCTCCGCGAGCAGACTGGCCGGCACCCCGACGACCCCGATCAGCGGATGGAGCTCTGGCTCGCCGTCAAGGCGCGCCAGGCCCTCGGCGCCCGCAGCGCGCGCACTCCTGGCTAGAGCCTGCGCATCTCCTCGGCCAGCTCGCGGGCACCCTCGACGTCCCCGGACCCTTCGAGCGCGCGGATGCGTTCCAGGAGGGCGCGCGCCCGCTCGCGCCTGGGGCTGAACGCCAGCCGCTCCGCCCAGAGCGCCTCCATCTCCTCGGCGAGGGAGGCCGCCTGCAACGCGGCCGCGGGCTCCGCGGGCGCCCCGTTTCCAAGTAACACTGTGTTACTTGGAAGGCGCGTGGCGGCGACCGCGACCCCGGCGAGGAGGACCGCGAGCGGCAGCCAGGCGACGAGCTGGGTCACGAGCGTGACGGCACGCTCGCCCGGCGGGTAGGCGAAGCCGAGCGCGTCGGGCCCGCCGATCTCGCCCGCGGCGGCGATCCAGATCGCGAAGGCGAGGACGACGACCGCGAGCGCGGCGTGGGCGGCGGCCAGGACCGCGAGGCCGTTGCGCACCCGGGCGCCGGCGGGCGCGAGGAGCACCGCCACCGCGGCGCCCGCGAAGACCGCGGTCGGCAGCGGCCGGAAGTCCCAGAGGGCCACGGCGGCCCGCTCGAGCGCCGAGAGCCCGTCGAGGTCGAGCGCGAAGCGCGCCCGCAGCGACCACGCCGTCTCCGCGCTCGCCGCGAGCGCGACGACCGCCCCGCCCGCGAGGATCGCGTCGCCACGAGTCCAGGTCCGTCTCACCGCCGGGGAGCATCCCGCCTGGGCTTTGAGCCCGCAAATCGCTGCGTTACACTCGGCGGGCACGTGAGCGACAGCGGCATCACCCTGGAGGGCGTCACCAAGCGGTTCGGCAGCGTCGAGGCAGTGCGCTCCGTCTCGCTCGAGATCCGTGAGGGAGAGTTCTTCTCGCTGCTCGGCCCGAGCGGCTGCGGCAAGACGACTTCGCTCCGGATGATCGGCGGGTTCGAGCAGCCGGACGAGGGGCGCGTCCTGCTGCGCGGCCTCGACGTGACCGCGGTGCCTCCGAACCGGCGCAACGTGAACATGGTCTTCCAGCACTACGCGCTCTTCCCGCACATGTCCATCCGGGACAACATCGCCTTCGGGATGCGGCTCAAGCGCGTGGACAAGGCCGAGCAGCGGGAGCGCGTCGGCGAGATGCTCCGCATCGTTCGCCTCGAGGGCCTCGAGAAGCGGAAGCCCGCGCAGCTCTCCGGCGGGCAGCAGCAGCGCATCGCGCTCGCGCGCGCCCTCGTCAACCGGCCCGCCGCGCTCCTCCTCGACGAGCCGCTCGGCGCCCTCGACGTGAAGCTGCGCAAGCAGATGCAGCTCGAGCTGAAGCGCATCCAGTCCGAGCTCGGCACGACGTTCGTCTACGTGACGCACGACCAAGAGGAAGCGCTCGCCATGTCCGACCGGATCGCCGTCATGAACGACGGCGTCGTCGAGCAGGTCGCCCCTCCGCGGGAGCTCTACGAGCGGCC
>JBOHAK010000529.1:0-4189 GCA_050697795.1 Gaiellaceae bacterium | reverse complement strand
CTGCAAACCGCGGCCTTTCCTTCATGCCGATCTACGAATATCGCTGCCCTCGCGGCCACACCTTCGAGGTGTTCCAGCGGATGACCGATCCGCCCGCCGAGGCCTGCCAGGTGTGCGGCGCGAGCCCGGTGACGAAAGTGCTCTACCCGGCCGCGATCCACTTCAAGGGCTCCGGCTTCTATTCGACCGACTACGGCCGCGGGAACCGCCGCCCCGCCCAGAAGGAGGGCGACGGAGCGGGCGACTCCGGCGCGAAGAAGGCGGACAAGGGCGAGTCGAAAGCCGCCGAGTCGAAGGCCGCCGAGGCCTAGTCGGCGTCAGCTCCTCCCGACCAGGCAGCCGGCTCCGAACGCGCCGGTGCCGGGCGGTGGCGGCTGCGGTGCCGAGTCGCCCGTGACCATGGCGATGACGGACACGTTGTCCTCGCTCCCGAGGATGACCGACTCGCCGTCCAGGTCGGCGATCGTCCCGCCGAGCCGGCAGCGCAGCATCCCGCTCGAGGGAGTTCGGTACTTGACCCAACCGAGCTGGATCAGCTCGTTCGCGGACAGGTCGGTGGCGAGCGGCTGCACGAGATCGTCGCCGATGAACGGCATGCGCAGGAACGTCCCGAAGCTCGTGACCTCGTCCGCGATCGCCTGGAGGACGGCCTGCTGGCGAGCGCCGCGCGTGATGTCGTTGTCGGCGGGGTCGAGCTGGTTCTCGCGGATGCGCGCGTAGACGAGCGCGCGCCGGCCGTCCATCTCCTGCTCGCCTTTCGAGAAGCGCCAGCCGGGCCAGCGGTCGCAGCGGGCCCTCGTCGGGAACGGGCACTCGAACTTGTTGGAGAGGAGCGGCTTGGGGACGTTCACCGTGACGCCGCCGAGCGCGTCGATCACGTCGCGGAACATCGAGAAGTCGACCACGATCACGTGGTTGATGGGCAGCCGCTCGCCGGTGAGGTTCTGCACGGTGCGGATCGCGAGCGTCGGCCCGCCGAAGGCGAAGGCCGCATTGATCTTCTGTGGCCCCCGGCCGGGGATCTCCACGCGCAGGTCGCGCGGGATCGACAGGAGGGCGATCCGGTGCTCGTCGGGATCGGTGCGCACGATCATCATCGCGTCGGAGCGGAACGGGCCCTGCCGCGTCGGCCCCTGGTCGGTCCCGAGGACGAGGATGGTGCTCGGATTCGACATGAGGAGGCCGTCTTGCGGCGCGAGCGCCGCGTACGCACGCGAGTCGAGGCGCTCGTTGGCGTCCTTGACGCCGCTTCGAAACGCGAGGTAGCCGAGGAGCGCCCACACGATGACGACCAGGATCGCTACGAGCAGGAGCACGACTCCGACCCGCAGCCAGCGCCGGCGGCGGCGAGGGCGACCGGTCTGCCGGCGGCCGTACGGATCCGCGCCGTCCGGCCGCTTGCCCCGCTCCTTCCGCGGGACGTCGCGTGGGGCGTCGCGGGGCACCGGGCCCTTGGCCCGCCCGCCCCGGTAGACGCGGTACGGCTTGTCCTTGGAGGCCACAGCGACCGAGTATCGTAGCCACCCCGAATGCGCGCGCCCCACGTCATCGCGGTCGATCTCGGCGGGACGAAGCTCGCGACGGGGCTCGTCGACCGGAGCGGCGGCCTCGTGCACACGGCCGTCGAGCCGACCGATCTCTCGAGCGAGGACGGCGTGCTCGCGCAGCTCGAGCAGGCGGTCGGAAAGCTCGCCGGGAACGGCTTCGCCGCGCTCGGCGTCGGGGTCCCGTCCACGATCGACCAGCGCACGGGCCGCGCGGTCGCCTCGGTCAACATCCCGCTGGCCGGGGTCGACCTCCGCGAGCGGCTCGAGGAGCGGTTCGGCGTCCCGGTGATGGTCGAGAACGACGCGAATGCGGCGACCCTCGCCGAGCACCGTCTCGGAGCCGGGCGCGGCTCCCGCCACATGGTGATGCTGACCCTCGGCACTGGCGTCGGCGGGGGCCTGATCCTCGACGGGCGCCTCTACCGCGGCTCGGTCGGGGCAGCGGCCGAGCTCGGCCACATCACCATCGACGAGGACGGGCCCATGTGCCAGGGGACGTGTCCGGGCCGCGGCCATCTCGAGGCGTTCGTATCGGGAACGGCGGCGGACGGGCTGGCCGCGCGGGCGGCCGCCGAGCGTCCGGACGGCGACCTCGGCCGCGCGGCGCGGGACGACCGCGAGCTGGACGCGCGCCTCGTGACCGAGCTCGCCGTGCAGGCGCCCGGCGACGCCCGCAACGTGCTCGAGCACGTCGGCTTCCACCTCGGGGTCGGCATCGCCGACTTCGTCAACGTCTTCAACCCCGAGGTCGTCGTCGTGGGCGGCGGCTTCGGCGAGGCCGGCGAGCTGATCCTCGACCCGGCGCGACGCGTCGTCCGTGAGCGCGCCCTTTCTCCGGCCCGTGACGAGGTGAGGATCGTCGAGGCCGAGCTCGGCCCCGAGGCGGGCCTGATCGGCTCCGGGCTCGCGGCCTTCGAGGCGCTCGACGCCCGCGGCGCCACCTGATGCCGCTCGTCGTGTGCCCGACGCCGATCGGGAACCTCGAGGACGTGACGCTCCGCACCCTGCGGGAGCTGGGGGAGGCCGACCTCGTGCTCTGCGAGGACACACGCCGCACCCGCATCCTCCTGGACCGCCACGGCCTCCGGGCTCGCCTGCTGTCCTTCCACCGCCACAACGAAGCGCAGCGGACGGCGCAGCTCCTCCCGCGCCTGGAAGCCGGCGAGCGGATCGCGCTCGCGAGCGACGCGGGTCTGCCGGGCGTGAACGACCCGGGCGCGCGGCTCGTGTCCGCCGCCCTCGACCACGACGTTCAGGTCGTCGTGCTCCCCGGGCCCTCGGCAGTCGAGACGGCGCTCGTCGCGAGCGGGCTCGTCGGGGAGCGCTACACCTTCCTCGGCTACCTCCCGCGCGGGCGCGCCGGCCTCGAGGGGCTCTGGCAGGAGGTGCGCACCTGGGGGTGGCCCGCGGTCGCGTTCGAGTCCCCGCGCCGCCTGCCCGCGAGCCTGGCCGGCCTCGCCGAGGCCGATCCCGATCGCCCCGTCGCCGTCTGCCGCGAGCTCACGAAGCGCTTCGAGGAAGTCGTGCGCGGGACCGCCCGCCAGGTCGCGGAGCGCTTTCGCGAAGCGCCGAAGGGCGAGGTGACGGTCGTGATCGGCGCCGCGCCCCGGCAGACCTCCGCGGAGAGCGGGGGTGCGCCCGAGGACGAGGCGGCCGAGGCCGTGGGGGAGCTCGTGGCCGCCGGCGTCCCGCGCCGCGACGCCGTGCGCGTCGTCGCGCGCCTCACCGGGATCCCCCGCAACAAGCTCTACCGCGGGTCTCTCTAGCCGTCGGCGCCGGTCGGCAGGAGGCGGGGCGGTGGCCCGCGTGGGCTCGTTGCGTCGTCTCCGTTGACAACGTCCGCCGGCCCTGCTAGCGTGTTCGGCTCGTTGACATAGAGGACAACAGGAGGCGGGACATGAGACTTCTGGTCGCCCTGCTTCCGGTCCTGATCGCGTTCCAGGCCGGCGCGCCGCCCGCACTCGCCTGGACCTGGCCCGTGGACGGGCCGGTGCTACGACCCTTCGCCCTCGGCGACGACCCCTACGCCGCGGGACAGCATCGTGGAATCGACGTCGGCGCGGCTCGCGGCTCGCCCGTGCGCGCACCCACGGCGGGAACCGTGAGCTTCGCCGGGACGGTCCCCGGCGGAGGGCGAGCGGTGACGCTGCTGACCGAACACGGCCACGCCGTCACGCTCGTGCATCTGGGCGGGATCGCGGTGACCCACGGCGCACTGCTCGAGGAAGGAGCCACCGTCGGCACGATCGGGCCGAGCGGCGATCCCGAGCATCCCCAGGGCTACGTCCACCTCGGCGTCCGAGAGGCGGACGACCCGAACGGCTATCTCGACCCGCTCGCGTTCCTCCCGGTGCGCGAGGTCGTCCCGCCGTCCGCGCCGGACCCGGCGGACGACCCGGCGTCCTCGGAGGAGCCGGCTCGGGCGCCGGCGCCGGTGACGGCCCCGCCGCCCGTTCCTCCCGCGGAGGCACCGGCGGCGCCCCTTGCTCCAGCGGCGACTCCGGACGAGCCTGCCGTCGTCCCCGCCGACGCCGAGCGGAGTGAAACCGAGGGACGACCGGCCGTGCCTCCTGTCTCCGCGGGCGCGGTGGGCGAGCGTTGGCAGGCGGACGCTCCGCCGCCCCGGCGTCGAACCTCGCGCC
>JBOHAK010000528.1:0-4608 GCA_050697795.1 Gaiellaceae bacterium | reverse complement strand
GTTCCTGCACTGCGACTTCGGCGCGCTGCCGGTCGTGCGAGACGAGCGCTTCGTCGGGATGCTCGGCCGCGCCGAGTTCTGCCGCGCGGTGCTTCGGCGCTGGACCTGAGACGACAGCGCCGCGCGCCCGCTCGTGGGGGCGCGCGGCGCGGGGTGTGTCCCGTCCTAGAAGATCAGGATCAGGATGACGATGATGAGAATGATGGCCAGAAGGCCGCCACCGATGTACATGCTCTCCTCCTAGTCGGTTCGGCGCCTTAACGGCACAGCCGACCAAACGGTTGCGGGAGGCTTTTTTAGTGGAGGACCCGGCCTTCCATCCCGCCGGCGACCAGCACGACCTGCCCCGTGACGTGCCCCGAGAGCTCGTCGGAGGCGAGGACGACGATCTGACGGGCGACGTCCTCCGGCTGAGCGACCTTCCGCAGGGGCATCGTCCTCGTCGCCCGCTCGGCGAGGCTCGGGTCGTCGAGCGTCGTCCTGGTCATGGGCGAGACCGTCCACCCCGGACAGACGGCGTTCACGCGCGCCCAAGGGGCGATGCGGACGATCTCGTTCTTGAGGCTGAGGAGGAGCCCGCGGACGACGGCCGACTTCGCCGAGGCGTAGTCGGCGTGGCCGGCCTCTCCGAAGATGCCGGCCGTCGATCCGACGAGCACGAGGCTCCCGTGCCCCGAGCGCTCGACCTCGCGCAGGAAGCCGCGCGCCGTCAGGAACGTCGCCGTGAGGTTGGCGGCGAGGGTCTCTTGCCACCGGTCCAGCGAGAGGCGCCAGAGCGGCACGTCCTCCTCGGGCCAGACGCCGGCCACCGCCGCGCAGGCGTCCAGGCCGCCGAACGCCGCGCGGGCCTCGTCGAACAGGCGGTCGGCGTCCTCCTCGCGCCGCAGGTCGCCCTGGAGGACGACGGAGCCCGCGCAGTCGGCAGCGACGGCCTCGGCGCGCTCGCGCCCGCGGTGGTAGTGCAGCGCCACGCGACAGCCCTCCGCGGCGAAGGCGCGCGCGCAGGCCGCCCCGATGCCGCCGGAGGCGCCGGTCACGAGCACGCGCTTGCCTGCCAGACCCGTGTCCACGATCGTGTCGCGCATGTTCGCAGGTGGACGCCTCGGTCTCGACCCCGGACTGGAGCGCAGAGAGGCGCGGGCCGGCTGGATCGCCTGGGCGCGGGCGGCCGCCGTGCCGTTCGTGCTGCTCGAAGTCGCCGTCGAGCGCGGCAACTACCCGCCCGGGGACGAGCGCCTGGCGTGGGCTCTGGCGGGCGGCTTCCTCGTCGTCGCCGTCGTGCTCCTCCTCGCGCGCCGGCGCCCGTGGGCCGCCCCGACGGGGCTCGCGCTCGACGCCGCGCTCGTCTCCGCCTTCGTGGCGCTCTACTCCTTCGAGGCGGGCACGACCGCGCGGCAGCTCCTCGTCCTCCCGGTCCTCGAGGGCGCGCTCCTTTACGGCCTGCGCGGCGGCCTCCTCCTGCCGCTCGCCTCATTGCCCGCGCTCGCGTTCTTCGAATGGCGGCAGGCCGAGCGGCTCGACCTGCATCCGTTCGACATCGGGCACGTGCTCGGCCCCGCCGGGATCCAGCTGCTGGTCGGCGTGGCAGTCGGCGCGCTCGTCGCGCGGCTGGAGCGCCGGCGCGTCTAGCGGCCGTTCGAGCGCCGGATGCCGACGCGCTCGAGCTCCGCGTCGCTCAGGCGCCGCCTGTCCACCGCAGCGAGCGCGCCCCACGGCGCTGCGGTCGTGAGATGCAGCCGGTCGTAGGGGAGGGCGAGCGCCGCCCGGCGCGCGAGGTACTCCTCGAGGCCGGGCTCGCCGGGGAAGGCCGCAAGCGCCCGGCGGAGCGACCGCAGGTCCCGGCTCCAGGCGAGCCGCATCGGCAGGTAGAGCGCCACCAGCGGGAGCGAGGGCCCGAGCCCGATCGCGATGCCGAGCAAGAGGCTCAGCGAGTCGATGCTCTCATGGCTCATGCGACCGCTCGCGCGCGCGCTCTCCGCAGCGCGCTCCGTGCGCTCGCCGACCTCCCGGATGTCCTCGCCGACGAAGGGAACGCTCTCGAGCGACCCGAGGGCGCGCCCGGCGTCCCCGAGCGCGTCTCCGGCGACGACGACCGTGTCGCTGAGCTCGCCGAGCGCCCGTACCTCGCGGGCGACGAGAACGCCGACGACGATCCAGCCGACCGCCCAGAGGAGGACCGCGGCGTCGAGGAGCCGGCGCGCCGCAGGACGGGGCGTCCGCGGGAAGACGAGGGCCACGGAACGGAACTACCCGTCCGGAACACCCGTCACACCAGGGGAAACCCCGCGGCGGCTCAGCCCACGGGAATCGGGCAGACGACCGCGGGCGGAGCCGTCGCGGGGCCCCCTAGTCGGGCACTGGTTACCGGCGGCGCCACTCGGGACCGCGCATGCGCTCGTCGAGGCGCGAGTCGACGCCGGCGAGGAGCGCGAGCGGTCCGATGAGGAGCATGAAGGCGAGAAGTACGATTTCCATACCCTCAGTATCGGCCCGGCGGTCGATTAGCACCAATCCAGCTATGATTCATTTCGATCATGAGAGCTGATGGATGGCTGGGGGTCGAGCTGCGGCATCTCGCCGCGCTCCAGGCGGTCGCCGAGGAGGGCTCGTTCGGCCGCGCCGCCGAGCGCCTCGGCTACACGCAGTCGGCGGTCAGCCAGCAGATCCAGGCCCTCGAGCGCATCGTCGACCAGCGGCTCGTCGAGCGGCCCGGCGGACCGCGCCGGGTGTCGCTGACGGAGGCCGGCGAGCTGCTGCTCCGGCACGCCGCGGGGATCGTCGCGCGGCTCCAGGCAGCACAGGCCGACCTCGCCGCCTACGCGGAGGGCTCGGCTGGCACGCTGCGGGTCGGGACGTACCAGAGCGTCGGCGCCCGCGTCCTGCCCCGGCTCTTGCGCGAGTTCACGGAGGCCTGGCCGAGTGTCTCCGTCCAGCTCACGGAGTGGTCGGACGACGGCCACCTGCTCGGGCTCGTCGAGCGCGGCGAGCTCGACTTCAGCTTCGTGATGCTGCCGGTCGAGGAAGGGCCGTTCGAGCCGGTCGAGCTCATGCTCGACCCGCACGTCCTCGTCGTGCCGGCCGACTCGGAGCTCGCGCGCCGGCCGAAGCCGCCGGCGCTCCGCGAGGTGGCCGGCATGCCCCTCATCGGCAACCGCCTGTGCCGCAGCGTCCACCAGGTCGAGACGCGACTGCGCGACGCCGGGGTCGAGCCGCAGATCGTGTTCCGCTCGGACGACAACGGCACGATCCAGGGACTCGTCGCCGCGGGCGTCGGCGTCGCCCTCGTTCCGCTCCTCACGGTGGACACCGGCCACGAGGGAACGGCAGTGCTCGGCCTGGCCGACGTGCCGCCCCGGCGGATCGGCATCGCCTGGCACCGCGACCGCTACCGCTCGCCCGCCGCCCTGGCGTTCGTCGATCTCGCGCGCGACGTGTGCGCCCGTGTCGAGGCCGAGCAGTCCGGCCGCCCGGCCATCGCCGCGGCCTGAGCGGTCCCTCGAGCCCCGCGGAGGTTTGGGAACCCCGGCGGGGGCGCACGACGTATCCGTATTCGCATGGCGATTCGCGTCGGACGACCGAGCTTCGAGGCCCGCGAGCACCGACTCCCGCTCTACGGCGCGCGCACGGCGGCCTTCGCCGGCTACGCGGCGGCGCTCCTGACGGGCGTGGCGCTCGTGGGGCCGGCGCTCACCGACGGTCAGGCGCCCGCCGTCAGCTTCCCGCCGCCCGAGCCCCGGCAGGTCGAGGCGAGGAGAGGGGACACGCTGGCCTCCCTCGCCGCGGGCGGCGGCGTCAGCGTTGCGCGCCTCGTGGCGCTGAACCCGGACATCGGCTTCCTGGGCCCCGAGCCCGGCCAGACGGTCCGCGTCCGCTAGGCCCTCCTAGGGCCTCGCCAGGGAGCGGGCGATCTCGACCGCGCGGTCGCGCTCCAACTCGCCCTCGATCCGCACGAGCAGTCGCCCGCGCTCGACGAGCAGGGTGTTGCCCGCGAGGCGCCCGACGTCCTCCGCGAAGCTTCCGCCGGGCGTTCGGAAGGCGACGAAGTGGGGGCCTCCCTCGAGCCAGATCGCCCGGTGGGGTCCGATGCTCAGCCGCTCGATCCCCGTGCCCGCGTCGGCGAGCTTCTCGACGTAGCCGGGCGCGAGATCGCCGCGGAACTCCGTGACCAGGATCCCCACGCCGGTGTAGAGCGAGCGGGGGACGCCGGCTCCCGGCTCGTAGACGAGCGACACCTTCCCGTCACGGAGCACCGCGGTCGAGTAGTACGCGGCGTCCGGCGGGCCGAGCGCATCCGGGACGACGAGGTAGGGCCACTTCACGCGGACGAGCCCGTCCACGATCGGGACCGGGGAGCCGAGGTCGAGCTCTTCGGCCGCCGGGACAGGGGCCTCGGGCCGCGTCTCGACGGGCGGCAGCGTGTCGACGCGCGTCACCGTGGCTCCCCGCAGCCCGAAGAACTCGAGGATGGCCGCCCGGGCCGCTGGCACCGCCATGGCCGCGCCGGCCGCGAGCGCGAGCGCGACGAACGCGACGACGAGGACGCGCCGGGACGGCCTGCGCCGGCGGACGGGTGCGGCCTGCTCGAGCCGATCGCCGACGGCCGCGACG
>JBOHAK010000527.1:0-13908 GCA_050697795.1 Gaiellaceae bacterium | reverse complement strand
GACTTGGTCATCGCGAACGTGAGGGTGGCGTGCGCCGCGGCGTCGGACATCTCGTCCAGCGCGTCGTCCGACAGGTTGTCGATGTCGTCGCAGGCCTGGTGGTAGCACGGGTCGTAGGCGATACCGGCCGTGCCGCCGTAGATGGCCGCCTCCTCGGCGGTCTTGATGCCCTCCGCGCCGGTGAACAGGCCGCCGGCCGGGATCCCGACGCTGATGAACGCATCGTAGTCCGAGCGGCCGTCGAACGCGGTCGGCTCGGAGGCGAGATCCTGGGAGTCGAAGTAGTCGACGAAGACGTCCTCGACCGCGCCCGAGCCCGCGGAGGCGAGCGAGGCGGTATCGGACGCGTCGCCGTCGTAGACGAACCTGACGTAGTTGGGCGAGCCCACCATGTCGAAGTTCAGGTTGACGGCCGTGTTCTTGACCTGCCGCTTCGTCAGCGAGTCGACGTAGAACTGCGAGCCGATGAGGCCCGACTCCTCGGCGCCCCACCACGCGAACCTGACCTGGTTCACGGGCGCGACGTCGAGGTCGGCCATCTGGAGCGCGATCTCGAGGATCGACGAGCTGCCCGATCCGTTGTCGTTGATGCCAGGGCCTTCCTGCACCGAGTCGAGATGCGCGCCCACGACGACCTGGCGGTCGACGCGACCGGTCTTGGTCGTGGCGAGCAGGTTCGCCGTCGGGACGTCCCGGCGGATCTCGGTCGTCGTCGCCACCCGGACGGTCACGGTGCCGGCGTTGAGCTGGTTGTAGAGCTCCTCGCCGATGGCGAAGCTCGTGCCGATCACCGGGATCGTGGACTGATCGCCGGCGCCCAGCGTGCCCGCGAGCGTCTCCTGACGGCCGGGCTGGCCCTCGTTGAAGATGACCGCCGCGTCGTAGCCGGCGGCCTGGGCGTTCACGGCCTTGACGGTGAAGTCGCACGTGCCGCGCTGGATCAGCGCCACCTGCGGCTCGGTCGTCGACGCGGGCGTGAAGTCGGACGCCTCGCAGCCGCTGTTGGATGTGCTCGCCGTTGCTCCCGGCGGGATGACGATGTCGTTCGTCGCCACGAGCGTCCCCGTCACGTCACCGGTGTCCGAGTAGTCCATCGTGATGAAGTCCTCGTTCGCCACGAAGTTCCGCGGCGAAGGCGAGATCCGCTGGAAGACGGGCGTCGCCAGCTCGCGAAACGCGTCGTACAGGAAGTTCTGGACCTCGACGTCGTAGTACCCCGTCGCCTCCAGCTGGGCCTTCACGTACGCGAGCGACGCGTCGTAGCCGGACGTGCCCGAGGCGCGCGTGTCGTCATTGGCATCGGCAATCGCCTGAAGCGCCTCCTCGTGGTCAATGATGCCCGCCACGGTCACGGCGTCGCGAAGCGCCGTCGAGTCCGTGGGAGGCGCTGTCGAGCTCAGCGGCGGGACGATCAAGGCGACCGCCAGCACCGCAAGCAGCAGCATGAGCTTTCGTCGCAAGGTTTCCTCTCCTACTCGTTTGCCTGGTGCCCGGACCCATCCGGCCTCCGAGGCGGCAACCGTGTCCCGGGTCGCGCACGAAGGTAGCACACGGTTCGCGCCGTCGGCGCGGGTCGGGAGCGACCGCTAGAAGAGGGCCTCGTCCGAGGCTTCGGCGCCGACGTGGGCGCTGCCGAGCTTCGTCACGATCCGGCCCCGTGGCGTGCGCTGGATGAGGCCGAGCTGGAGCAGGTAGGGCTCATAGACGTCCTCGATCGTGTCGGGCTCCTCGCCGAGCGCGACCGCGAGCGTCGAGAGGCCGACCGGGCCGCCGTCGAACTTGCGCACGATCGCCCCGAGGAGCTCGCGGTCGACGCGCTCGAGGCCCTCGCCGTCCACCTCGAGGAGGTCCAGCGCCTCGCCCGCCACCGCGAGCGTCACGGCGCCGTCGTGGCGGACCTCGGCGACGTCGCGCACCCGCCGCAGGATGCGGTTGGCCACGCGCGGCGTCCCACGCGCCCGCCGGGCGATCTCCTCCGCGGCCTCGTCGGCCACCTCGACGCCCAGGATCCGGGCCGAGCGGCGCACGATCCGGGCCAGCTCCTCGGCCGTGTAATGCTCGAGCCGGTACGTCATCCCGAAGCGGTCGCGGAGCGGCGTCGTCAGGAGACCGGTGCGCGTAGTCGCGCCGACGAGTGTGAAGGGCGGGAGGTCGAGCGTCAACGTTCTGGCGGCGGGGCCCTGGCCGACGATGATGTCCAGCCGGAAGTCCTCGAGCGCCGGGTAGAGGATCTCTTCGACGGCGCGGTTGAGCCGGTGGATCTCGTCCACGAACAGCACGTCGCGCTCCTCGAGGGAGGTCAGGATCGCCGCCATGTCGCCCTTGCGCTCGAGGGCCGGCCCGGCGACGGAGCGGAGCCCAACGCCGAGCTCCTCCCGCACGATGTAGGCGAGGCTGGTCTTGCCGAGCCCCGGTGGGCCGGCGAGGAGCACGTGGTCGAGCGCCTCTCCCCTCCCCTTGGCCGCCTCGAGGGCAATCGCGAGCTGCTCCTTCACGCGCTCCTGCCCGACGAACTCGTCGAGCGAGCGCGGCCGGAGCGAGCCGTCCAGCTCCTCCTCGTCGGGAGCCACGACGGCGGTGGTGATCCGCTCGCTCATGCGGCGCGGAGCGCCTGCCGGACGCGCTCGGCCGGCGGCAGGTCGGGGTCGATCTCGGCGAGCCGCTGCTCCGCCTCGGCCGCCGTGTAGCCGAGCTCGACGAGGGCGTCGCGCGCAACCACGTGGCCGTCTCCAGCGCCCAGGTGCGGCGCGTCCTCGACCGCGGCGAGCGGCGCGATCCGCTCCTTCAGCTCGAGGACGACGCGCTGCGCCGTCTTCTTGCCGATGCCCGGGATCGTCTGGAAGAGGGCCGCGTCCTCGCGCACGATGGCGCGCCGGAGCTCGCCGGGCGAGTACCCGGAGACGATGGCGAGCGCCACCTTGGGGCCGACCCCGGACACGGCCAGGAGCTGCTCGAAGAGCTCGCGCTCGGCGGCGTCGGCGAAGCCGTAGAGCTGGAGCGCGTCCTCGCGGACGTGCAGGTGTGTCTCGACGACGGTCTCGTCGGCCCCGTCCGCCTTGCGGATCGCCGAGGGGGTCGCGTGTACCCGGTAGCCCACGCCGCCCACGTCGAGGACGAGGCCCTCGGCGTCGTGGGCGACTGGCTTGCCGCGCAGGCGCGCGATCACCGGCGGGCTCCGACCAGCGCCATGAGCGGGGGCGCGAGCGCATGGCAGATCGCCACCGCGAGCGCGTCTGCCGCGTGGTGCGGCCGCGGCTCTTCCGCCAGGCCGAGGATGGAGCGCACCATCCGCTGGACCTGCGCCTTCTCGGCCCGGCCGTAGCCGCAGACGGCCTGCTTCACGCTCGCCGGCGGGTATTCGGCACAGGCGACCTCGGCGGCGGCGCAGGCCACGAGCGCCGCGCCGCGCGCCTGTCCGACGGAGAGCGCGGTACGGGCGTCGGCGCCGACGTAGGACTCCTCGAGCGCGACGGCCGCCGGGTCGTGCCGGGCGATGAGGTCGGCCACCTCGTCGTGGATCCGCTTCAGCCGCACCTGCGGCGCGTCGCGGGACGACGTCTGCCACCAGCCGAACTCGACCGCCGTGAGGCGGCCGCCGCTTGCGTGGACGATGCCGAATCCGCATGCTGCCGTGCCCGGGTCGATGCCGAGAACCTTCACGCATCGAGGTTAGGCGCCGGCTCGGACGTTCCTGCCCCGGCGCGGCGGGCGCAGCCCTACGAGAGCAGGTTCGCTTTCACGCCCGCGTTCCCGGCGCACCACTGGCGGAGGTGGCCGAAGACCTTCATGCGCACCTGCGCATCCGTGAGAGGCCCGTCCGCGGCCCAGAGGACGACGACCTCGAAGGTGTCCTCGCTCCGGCGCTCGCTGGGGCACCCGTTGCGCTGCAGGTGCGCGCGCAACGAGTCCATCGCGGAGGGGTCGCTGATCTCGATGAGCATGGCCGCAGTCGCATCATCGGCCCGTTTCGGGCAGGCCTGAGGCAAATCCCTCTTCCAGGTGCTGGGAGATCCGTGGCGCTGGAGCTAGGCGGCTACGGCCTCGAGGATGCCTTCGGGGATGTCGAAGTTCGCATAGACGGCCTGGACGTCGTCGTTCTCCTCGAGCGCGTCCATCAGGCGGAGGAGCTTCTTCGCGGTCCCTTCGTCCTCGATCGCCACAGTCGTCTTCGGCAGCATGGTCAGCTCGGCGGACTCGAAGGCGATGCCGGCGGCATCCAGGGCGGCGCGCACGGCCGGCAGGTCGTCGGGCGCGGCGGTCACCTGGAGGCTCGAGCCGTCCACGCCCACGTCCTCGGCGCCCCCGTCGGCCGCGACGAGCATCAGGTCGTCCTCGTCCACCGCGTCCCCGCTCACGATCACGACGCCCTTCCGCTCGAAGAGCCAGGCGACGGCGCCGCTCGTCCCGAGGTTGCCGTCGTTCTTGGCAAACACGTGGCGGATCTCCGCGGCGGTGCGGTTGCGGTTGTCGGTCAGGGCCTCGACGAAGACGGCTACCCCGCCGGGGCCGTAGCCCTCGTAGGTGACGGTCTCGTAGGCGGCGTCGCCGTCCGTGCCCGCGCCGGCGCCACGGGCGACCGCGCGCTCGATGGTGTCCTTCGGCATCGAGCTGTCGCGCGCCTTCTGGATCGCGGTGGCGAGCGTCGCGTTCGCGTCCGGATCGGGCCCCCCCTCGCGCGCGGCGACGATGATCGCCCGTGAGAGCTTGGAGAAGAGCTTCCCGCGCTTCGCGTCGGCGGCGCCCTTCTTGTGCTTGATGCTCGACCACTTGCTATGTCCGGACATGGGCCTCCTCTCTGACCATGGCCAGGAAGCGCTCGTGCACGCGCGTGTCGTCGGTCAGCTCGGGATGGAACGACGCGGCGAGGACGCGACCCTGCCGCACGAGGACGGGCTCCCCGCCCAGGCGGCCTAGCACCTCCACGTCCGGTCCCGTCTCCTCGAGCCGGGGCGCCCTGATGAAGACCCCGCGCAGCGGCTCCTCCTCGCCGTCGAGCTCGACGTCGTCCTCGAAGCTCGCGACCTGGCGGCCGTAGGCGTTCCGCTCCACCTCGACGTCGATGAGGTCCAGGTGCCGGCGGTCGAAGAGGATCATCCCCGCGCAGGTCCCGAACAGCGGCCCCGCGAAGCTTGCCAGCGGCTCCTCGAGCCCGTAGATCCCCATCAGACGGCGCATGGCAGTGGACTCGCCGCCGGGGACGACGAGCCCGTCGAGCCCGTCCAGCTCCTCCGGCTTGCGAACCTCGACGACGTCGGCGCCGAGCCGGCGGAGCACAGACGCGTGCTCGCGGAAGTTGCCCTGGAGCGCCAGGACGCCGATGCGGAGCGCCTCGCTCATCCCGCTCGAAACTCTAGCGCGGGGCTTCAGTCGTCCAGGAGGCCGCGCGCCCGCGTGCGGGACAGGTTGAACGAGCTCCACGGCTCGTCGGCGGCGAGCGCCGAGCGAAGCGGCCCGAGCGCCGACGCGCGCAAGGTCGGCGGCAGCGACGCGAGCTCGGGGGCCGCATCGGCGCTGAGCGTCCGCAGGTACGCGAGATCGATTCCGCCGGTGTCCCGCCAGCGCTCGACGTTCCGCTGGGCGATCAGGCCGTCCGGGTCGAGGAGCGAGAAGACGAGCAGCGCGAGCCCCGTTCCGGCGATCGCCACGGGCGCCAGGACGCGACGGAGGCGCACGACGAGCCCGGCCGTCAGGAGGAGGGCGAAGAAGGCGCCCAGCCACACGGCGACCGCCTCGGCGAGCAGGCGGAGCCGGGTGAGGCCGAAGGCCTCTTCGTACAGCCGGAGCCGGCTCAGGGCGGAGACAAGAACGACGATCGTGAACGCGCAGAGGATGCCCAGCAAGAGGCGCAGCACCAGCCGGTCCGCTCGGCGCGGGGTGGCCGCGAAGAGGACGGCGCCGCCGATCACGGTCAGCGTCAGGGCTGCGGCGGCCAGGAGTTGCCAGAAGCCCTCGCGGGCGTACTCGGCGTAGGTGAGCCCGGCGGTGCCGAGCACGTGCTCGTGACCGCCGAAGCTGACGGCGACTTGGACGGCGACGAAGACGGCGAAGAGCGCGTCGAGGAGGGCGAGCGGCAGCGCCCACTCCCAGAGCGCGAGGTGGCGGCGCACTGTGACCTCGGGCGACCGAATTCGCTTGTGCGCCGCCAGGGCCAGCCCGCCTGCGGCGGCGAAGACGACGCAGAAGGCGAGCGCTCGCCCGGGCAGCGACCCGAGGGCCGGCAGCGGGACGCCGCGACCCAGCTCTGCGAAGACCGCATCGGCGCTCCAGAAGAGCGCGCCGAACGGGACGACGACGAGCCCTCCGAGGGCGGCGCCGCGCAGGACCGGCACGCTTCGCTGCGGTACGGGCGGCGCGAGAGTCGCGACGTCCCGCAGGCGGAGAAGGGGCGCGACGGCGGCCGCGAGCGTCGGCCCCGCGACGGCGACCGACGCCAGCAGCCAGGCCGCAGCCAGGTCGAGTGCCACGACCCAGCCCGCATCCCGGACCGCCGCAAGGGCCGCGAGAGCGAGCGCCAGCGAGCCGAAGACGATGGCGCCGGGGCTGCTACGCGCGGCCGTGGCGACCGCAGCGGCGACGAGCACGGCGACGAGCGGGACGCCGATTCCGAGCGGGGAGCCGGGCAGAAGCGCGGCAGCCGCCGTGGCGGCCGCGAGCACCGCGATCCTCATCGACCGAGCTCGACGACGATCCGGCATCCCTGCGGCTCCACCGGCTCGGCCCGGATCGTGCCGCCGTGGAGCTCGACGATCCAGCGGGCGATCGCGAGCCCGAGCCCGCTGCCGCCCTCGCCCGTCGTCCGCGCGCGGTCGGAGCGGTAGAAGCGCTCGAACACCCGCTCGGCTTCCGCGGCGGGGATTCCCGGCCCGTCGTCGAGGACCTCGAGCCGGGGGATCCCGTCGTGCGCCACCGCGCGAACGAGGACGCGGCCGCCGCGCGGGGAATGGCGGATGGCGTTGGCGACGAGGTTGCCGACGACCTGGCGGAGCCGTTCCTCGTCGCCGTCCAGCGCGAAGGCGGGCGGCTCGACGGACGTCTCGAGGCGGAGGTCGCGGACCTCCGCGCGCGCACGCCACTCCTCCACGACCGGCTCGAGCAGGCCGGCGGCGGTGAACGTCTTCCGCTCGAGGGGGACGACGCCCGCCTCGAGCTTCGAGAGATCGAGGAGCTGCTCGACCAGCTTGCCGAGCCGCTCGACCTGCTGCAGCATCGTCTCGAGCGCCCGGCGCTCGACGGGCTCCACCCCGTCGACCATGTTCTCGAGCTTCGCCCGCAGCGCGCCGATCGGCGTCCTCAACTCGTGCGACACGTTGGCGACCAGGTCGCGCCTGAGACGGTCGACCTCGGCGAGCTGGGTCGCCATCGTGGTGAAGGCCTGCGCGAGCTCCCCCACCTCGTCCCGTGACGTCGCCGTGACGCGGCGGCTGTAGTCGCCGCGCGCCATCGCACGTGCGGCGACCACCATCTCGCGCAGCGGCGCGGTCATCCCGTGCGCGAGCAGCTGAACCATCGCCAGCGCGAGCACGGCGGCCGCAACCCCTGTGAGCACGGGCGAGAGCCCCGCCCTCTCCCCCAGCGAGACGATCACGACCGTCACGACCACGGCGGCGAGGATGACCAAGCCGAGCTTGAGCTTGATCGACCCGACGAAGTCGAGCGGCCTCACTCCGGCGCCTCCGCGTCGACGGCGTAGCCGACGCCGTGCACGGTCCGGATGACGCTGTCCCCGAGCTTGCGCCGCAGGGAGCGCACGTGGGAGTCGACGGTTCGCTCGCCGGCGGCGACCCGGTGTCCCCACACCTCTGCGAGCAGGCGGCGCCGGCCGAAGACGACTCGCGGTGCGGTCGCGAGCCGGTGGAGCAGGTCGAACTCCGTCGGCGTCAGGTGCACCTCGCGCCCGTCCCGCAGGACGCGCCGCGTGTCCGGGTCGAGCGAGAGCCCGCGCAGGCGCACGACCTCCCCGCTCGACGCCGGAGCGCTTGCCGAACGCCGCAGCAGCGCACGCACCCGCGCGAGCAGCTCCCGCGGGCTGAAGGGCTTCGTGACGTAGTCGTCCGCCCCCACCGCGAGGCCGACCTCGAGATCGGTCTCCGAGTCGCGCGCCGTCAGCATGAGCACCGGCACGGCGCCGTCGCGCTGGATGCGCCTGCAGACCTCGAGCCCGTCCAGCCCGGGCAGCATCAGGTCGAGCACGACGAGATCGGGCCGGAAGCGGCGGCAGAGCTCGACGCCGGCGGGGCCGTCGCCTGCGATCTCCACCTCGAACCCCTCGGCCCGCAGGCGCGCGGCGACCGACTCGGCGATCGTCGTCTCGTCCTCGATCACTGCGATGCGGCGCATCTCCACGCCCTCAGCGTAGGAGACGCGCGTGCAGGAATCTCGCAGACGCCGTGAAGATCCCGTGCAGACGAACGGAGCGGTCGCTCGCGCGCAAGCACGCGCGTCTGCATTTTCCCCCGGGGGCCTTCGGCCCCCTGACCCCCGCCTACGAGGCTATCCGCGAGATCGTCGCGAGTGTGTGCCGGATCGTGCCGAGTTGCCGCGCGCTACCAGCCGCGGGTCTCGAGCAGCTCCTCGGGCGGGAGCGCTGCGGCGTCGAGGCCGCGCATCGGCTCCCCGAGGCCGGTCGAGACGCGGGCCAGGATCTCCGGGTCGGAGAAGTGGGTCGTCGCCTCGACGATCGCCTTCGCCCGCGACATCGGGTCGGCCGACTTGAAGATCCCGGAGCCGACGAACACCCCGTCCGCGCCGAGCTGCATGCAGAGCGCCGCGTCGGCCGGCGTCGCGATGCCGCCCGCGGTGAACGTGACGACCGGGAGCCGCCCGTTCTCGGCCACCCATGCGAGCAGCTCGAGCGGGGCCTGGAGCTCCTTCGCCTCCGTGTAGAGCTCCTCCTCGGCCATCGTCCCCAGGCGCCGGATGTGCCCGAAGACCGAGCGCATGTGGCGGACGGCGTTGACGATGTCGCCGGTGCCGGCCTCGCCCTTCGTCCTGATCATGGCGGCGCCCTCGCCGATGCGCCGCAGCGCCTCGCCCAGGTTGCGGCAGCCGCACACGAACGGGACGCGGAAACGCCACTTGTCGATGTGGTGGAGCTCGTCGGCGGGCGTCAGGACCTCGCTCTCGTCGATGTAGTCGACCTCGAGCGCCTCGAGGATCTGCGCCTCGACGAAGTGGCCGATCCGCGCCTTGGCCATGACCGGAACGGTCACCGCCTCCTGGATCTCGATGATCTTCGTCGGATCGGCCATGCGCGCGACGCCGCCCTCCGCCCGGATGTCGGCCGGGACGCGCTCGAGCGCCATGACGGCCACGGCGCCGGCCTCCTCGGCGATCCGCGCCTGCTCGGCATCCGTGACGTCCATGATCACGCCGCCCTTGAGCATCTCGGCGAGGCCGCTCTTCACGCGCATCGTCCCGAGCTCAGCCATGGCGCAAAGTCTATCGAGAGGGTTCTACGTCGCCAGGAGCTCGAGGGCCGCGTCCGGCTCCTTGAACGGCGGGATGACGTAGATCCCGGCGGCGCGCGAGCGAGATCCCTCGAGCAGCTCCCGCGCGAGGTCGAAGCCGAGCCGTCGGGCGTCGGCGCCGGCGTCGGCCAGCCGCTGCTGCACCGCCTCCGGGATGGTGATGCCCGGCACCTCGTTGTGGAGCCGTAAGGCGAGCTGGTAGCTCGTCAGGGGCCAGATGCCGACGAGGAGCGGGATTGGAGAGGCGCCGCCGAGTCGCTCGAGAAGACGATCGAGGTAGTCGAGGTCGAAGAGCGCCTGGGTCATCGCGAAACGCGCGCCCGCCTCGATCTTCTGCCGGAAGCGCTCCACCTCTCGGTCGAGGTCGTCCGCCGACGGGTTCACCGCGACGCCGACGTAGAACGAGGTCGGCGCGTCGATCGCCTTGCCGGTGAAGTCCTCGCCCCGGTTCAGGTGCGACAGGAGCGAGACGAGGCCGATCGCATCGACGTCGTAGACGCCGCTCGAGCCGGGGTAGTCGCCCACGTGCGGAGGATCGCCCGTGACCGCGAGCACGTTGCGGACTCCCTCGGCGTGGGCGCCGAGCAGCTGCGACTGGAGGCCCATGGCCGAGGCGTCCCGCGGGGTGACGTGGGGGATGGTCTCGAGCCCCACGGAGCGCTCGATCGCGACGGCGGCGATCAGGGCTGAGAGCCGCGCGCGCGCCATCGGGTTGTCGTTGATGTCGGCGGCGTGCACCGCGCCCGAGGCCTTCAGCCGCGACGAGACGGCCAGCATCGCCTCCATGTTCGTCCCCTTCGGCGGGTCGAGCTCCACCGAGACGACCCACTCGCCGCGCTCGAGCCTCCCCTCGAGGCGAGTCCGGCCGGGAGCGGCCGTGGCTCGGGACACGACGTCGCGGTCGACGACGAAGAGCGGGACACGGGGCTCGCGGCCCTCCTCGACCGCCGCGCGGATCGCGGCGATCTGCGCCGGTGTCGTGCCGCAGCAGCCGCCGATGAGGCGCGCGCCGAAGCTGCGCGCCTGAGCGGCGAACTCGGCGAAGTAGTCCGGCGTCGCGTTCGGGTAGACGATGCGGCCGCCGGAACGCGCGGGCAGGCCGACGTTGGGCTGGGCGGTGAGCGGGAAGCCGTTTGCCTGCTCGCTGATGTCGGAGAGCGCGGCGAGAGCCGCCTGGGGCCCGAGGCCGCAGTTGGCGCCCGCGGCCGCGACGTCCAGCGAGCGGAGCCGCTCGAGGGCGTCGCGCGCCGAGACGCCGGCGAGCGTCTGGGCGTCCTCGTCGAAGGTGAGCTGCGCGACGATCGGGAGCGACGAGACGTCCTGGACGGCCCGAATGGCCGTCTCGAGCTCCTCGAGGTCGTAGAACGTCTCCACGAGGAAGAGGTCGACTCCGCGGCCCTCGAGGAGCCTGGCCTGCTCGTGGAAGACGTCGTAGGCGTCCTCGGCGCCCGTCGTGCCCTCGAGGTCGCCGAGCGGCCCGATCGACCCGCCGACGAAGACGGGCTCGCCGGTGATCTCCCGCGCCTCGCGCGCGAGCTTCACGCCGCGCTCGACGATCTCCTCCAGCCGGTCGTCGAGGAACTGCGCCGACAGCTTGCGGCGGTTGGCGCCGAAGGTGTTCGCCTCGATGACCTCGGCCCCGGCGCGGATGAAGCCGGCGTGCACCGAGATCACCGCCTCGGGCGCCTTCAGGTTCGCCTCCTCGGGGCAGCGCAGGCGCGGCACCGCGGCGCTCAGCAACGCGCCGGTGCCCCCGTCGCCGACGAGAATGCGGTCTCCAGCGAGGCGATCGTGGAAGCGGGTCATCGCCCGCTGAGACTAGCGCGACCGGTCGGCGGCGACCCGGTGCTCCCGCGCACGCGCCGGTGGGTCGCGAGTGGGCCCGCCTGGATTCGAACCAGGGACCAACGGATTATGAGTCCGCTGCTCTGACCGCTGAGCTACGGGCCCGCGGCCGCATCCGAGCTTAGCGCCGCCGCTCACGGCCGGTTGAGTTTCCGGAGCCCCGCCCCGGATGGTAAGAATAGGCCGCGCATGTCCCGGAGCATGACGCAGCCGTCCCCAACCTCGGCGTGGAGGTCGAGAGCCGAGTGAAGGTCTTCCAGACCGAGCGTGCGCTGCGCACGAAGGGCGGCCTCGAGATCCGGGACATCACAGAGGAGGTGCGCGACGCCGTCGCCGAGAGCGGCGTCGTCGACGGCATCGCCTGCGTCTACTCGCCCCACACCACGTGCATGGTGCGCGTGAACGAGTTCGAGACCGGCTTCCTCGAGGACTTCATCCGCATGCTCCGCCGGCTCGTCCCCAGCGAGAAGTACTACGCGCACGACGACTGGGACCGGCGCACCGAGAACATCTGCCCGGAGGACATGGAGTTCGGCAACGGCCACTCGCACTGCATGGCCATGCTCCTCGGTCCCGCCGGCGAGTCGGTGCCGGTGCGGGACAGCGAGCTCTGCCTGGGGACCTGGCAGCGGGTGCTGTTCATCGAGCTCGACCGCTCGCGCGAGCGGCGCTGGATCGTTCAGGTCGTCGGCGAGTAGATCCCGCGGGCCCGTTAACGAGAAAACGGGGCCGCCGCATGGCCCCGTTTCCCTTGGGTGGAAATCTCTGTCCGGAGTGCCCCCGCCGCATCGGGGCCCCGGGATTTCCTCTACGCCTGGCAGTCTGCCTCGCCCGCGTCGCCGCGTCCCCCCTCCTCGGGAGTTGACTCCCTCCCCCTTCCGGGGTTGACCGCTCCGCTTCACCGGCTTCTCCCCCGCGAGCCGGCTGCCGATGGCGGGTTCGCGTGAGGCCCTGGATAGGGTGGGCCGCCGATGGCGGCCATCCTGCTCGCGCTCGGGTCGGCGTTCCTCTTCGGGGCGATGACGGTCGCGCTCCGCGTCGCGCTACGGGGGCATCCGGAGCCGGACGTGGGAGCCGTGGCGAGCACCGTGGTGGCCGTGCTCGTCGCCGCGATTGCGGCGGCGGTCGACCCCGGAACCGGAGAGCTGGCCCGCCCGCGGGAGCTGGCAGTCTTCGCGCTGGCCGGGCTCCTCGCCCCGGGCGTCTCGCAGATCTTCTTCGTGCTCGCCGTCCGCGACGCCGGCGCCTCGCGGACGGCCGTGGTCGTCGGCAGCGCCCCGCTGTTCGGCGCCACGCTCGCCATCCTCCTGCTCGACGAGCCGTTCGAGTGGGCGCTCGCTCTCGGCGCAGTGCTGATAGTGGCTGCCGGGCTCCTGCTCGTCGGCGAAGGCGCGCGGCCGACGAGCTTCCGGCTGGCGGGCGTCGCCTTCGCGCTGGCCGCGACGGTCATGTTCTCCACGCGCGACATCGTCGTCCGCTGGTACTCGGAGGAGGCCTCGCTCGGGTCGGTCGAAGCTGCAGCCGCCGCGCTCGCGGCGGGCGCACTCGTCATGCTCGGGTGGGCGGCCGTCGTTCGCCGCGGGGCCCTCGTCGCCGCGCTCGCGAGCCCGGCACTCCTGCGCTTCCTGCCCGCCGGTGTCCTCTTCGGCCTCTCGTACATCCTCCTCTTCGAGGCGTACTACCGCGGGAAGGTGACCGTCGTCTCCCCGCTCGTGGCGACCGAGTCGCTCTGGGGAGTCCTCTTGGCCGCGCTCCTGCTACGGCGCAGCGAGCTCGTTGGAGCGCGGCTCGTGCTCGGCGCCACCCTCGTCGTCGCCGGCGGCGCGCTCATCGGAGCGCACCGCTAGCGACGGGCGAGCATCAGCGCCGCGCCGCGGCGCGGCGGCGCTCGAAGCGCTCGATTCGACCGCCACGGGCCACCGCGCGCTCCACGCCGGTGTACGCAGGATGGCAGGCCGAGCACACCTCGACCGCCACGGACGGGCGCGTCGAGCGGGTCTCGAACGCCGTGCCGCAGGACGCACAGGTCGCGGTCAGGACGTGCAGCTCGGGATGGATCTGGGTCTTCATGGTCGTTCCTTTCGGTCGTCTCGCTCAGGCGGCGATCGCAAGCTCCTCTGGCGAGGCCCCGAGCGAGTCGGCGAGCGTCGCGAGGCCCGCGCTCTCGAGCTGGCGGATGCGCTCCCGGGAAAGCCCGAGCTCGGCTCCGATCGCCTCCAGCGAGTGCGGCTCGCCGTCGACGCCGAACCGCAGCTCGAGCACGCGCCGCTCGCGCTCCGGCAGCTCCGACAGCGCACGCCGCACCTCGCGCCGGCGGACGGCCTCGGTCGCGAGCTCGCCGGGATCCTCCGCGGCGTCGTCGGCGAAGAGCTCGCCGAGCTCCGCCTCGTCGTCGCCGCCGATGCGCTGGTTCAGCGATACGCGCGCCTCGACGACTCCGAGCGCCTCCTCGACGTGCTTCGGCTCGATGCCGCTCGCCTCGGCCAGCTCCGCGTTGGTCGGCGGCCGGCCGAGCTGCGTCTCGAGCCGGCGGGCGTGCCGCCGCAGCGTGTGCCGGCGCTCGTGGACGTGCGTCGGCACGCGGATCGTCCGCGAC
>JBOHAK010000526.1:0-6098 GCA_050697795.1 Gaiellaceae bacterium | reverse complement strand
GTCGGGGCGCGGACGGGCGCGGGCGGGCGGCGGCGCCGGCGCGGCTCGCCTGGAAGGTGCGGGAGCCGGCATGACACCGGTCTCCTCTCCGACCCGGCCGCCGTCGGTCGGTCTTCCCACCTCGCCGAGGCACGCCTCGAGCTCGGCGGCCAGCGCGTCGGTGGACGGAAAGCGGTCGGCGGGCCGCGTCGCGAGGGCACGCGCGACCAGGGCGTCCACGCGCTCCGGCACGTCGGGCCGGGCCGCCCGCACGCTCGGCACGGGCTCGCTGAGGTGGCGCATCGCCACGCTCATAAGGTTCTCGCCTGGATACGGGACCTCGCCGACCAGGAGCTCGTGGAGGACGACGCCCAGCGAGTACTGGTCGCTCGCCTCGTCCGCCCGCTCACCGCTCGCCTGCTCCGGTGAGATGTAGTGCCCGGTGCCGAGCAGCGTGCCGGTCTCCGTCAGCGCATCGTCGGCGTCGAGGGCGCGCGCGATCCCGAAGTCCGTCACCTTCACGTTGCCGCCGGTGTCGACGAGGACGTTGTGCGGCTTTACGTCTCGGTGGACGATGCCGAGCTCGTGCGCGAAGGCGAGGGCGCGGGCGATCTGGCACGCGAGCTCGAGCGCGCGGGCGACCGGCAGCGGGCCCTCGCGGACGACCACCTCCTTCAGGGTCTCGCCGTCGACGTGCTCGAAGACGATGAACTGCCGGCCCTTCCACTCGCCCCGGTCGATGACGGTGACGACGTGTGGATGCGCCAGCCGCGCGATGGCCCGCGCCTCGCGCCGAAAGCGCTCGACGTACTCCGCGTCGTTCGAGAAGTGCTCGTGGAGGACTTTGAGCGCCACCCGCCGCTCGAGCACGGCGTCGTGCGCCCGGTACACGCTCGACATGCCGCCCTGGCCGACGAGCTGCTCTAGCTCGTAGCGGCCGGCGATCAGCTCCCCGACCTTCACGGCCTCGGTTCCCGCCGCAGCGCCCGCGGCGCTACGGAAGGGCTTCCTGCAAGGCCTCCTCCCAGACCCCGAGCGCCTCGTCCAGCTCCGCGTCCGAGATCACGAGCGGCACGAGCACCCTGATGCAGTTCGAGTAGATGCCGGCCTTCAGGAGGAGGAGCCCGCGGCGCGCCGCCCCCTCGGCCACGGCGGTCGCGAGGTCGGCGTCGGGCTTTCCGTCGCGCACCATGGCGATCGCGAGCATGGCGCCGAGCCCGCGCACGTCGGCCACCTCGTCGAAGCCCTCGCGCCACGTGTCCATGCGCGCGCGGAGCGTCTCGCCGATCGCCTCGGCCCGCTCGGCCAGTCGCTCCTCGGCGATCACGTCGAGGACGGCGTGCGCGGCGGCGATGGCGACCGGGTTGCCGACATAGGTGCCCCCGACGGCGCTGTCCCCGGGCGCGTCCATGATCTCAGCGCGCCCGATCACGCCCGAGAGCGGGAGCCCTGCGGCGACGGACTTCGCGATCGTCATGAGGTCGGGCTCCACGCCGAAGTGCTCCATCGCGAACACGCGCCCCGTGCGGCAGAACCCGGTCTGCACCTCGTCCGCGACGAGGACGATGCCGTGCTCGTCGCAGATCCGCCGCAGGCCCGCGACGAACTCCTGCGAGGGGACGATGAAGCCGCTCTCGCCCTGCACCGGCTCGAAGACGATCGCGGCCACGTCCTCGGCGGCGACACGCGTCTTGAACGCCCACTCGAGGGCGTCGAGGTCGTCGAACGGCACGCGGTAGGTCTCGGGCGCGAACGGCCCGAGCCCCGCCTTGTACGGGTGCGTCTTGGAGGTGAGGCTGAGCGCGAGCAGCGTGCGCCCGTGAAACGCCCCCTCGAAGGCGATGACCGCCGGTCGGCCGGTGTGGGCCCGCGCGAACTTGACCGCGTTCTCGACCGCCTCGGCGCCCGCGTTGAAGAAGGCCGCCCTGAGCTCGCCTCCGATGGGCGCCAGCTCGACGAGCCGCTCGGCGAGCGCGACGTAAGTCTCGTACGGGACGATCGTGAAGTCGGTGTGCGTGAAGCGCTCCGCCTGCTCGCGGATCGCCTCGACCACGCGCGGGTGCGAATGGCCGACGTTCATGCACCCGACGCCGCCGGCGAAATCGACGAAGGTGTTGCCGTCCACGTCGGTGAGCGTCGCCCCGCTCGCCTCCGCGATCACGAGCGGGAGGTAGATGGAGAGCGGCTCGGCGATCACCCGCTCCTTGCGCGCGAGAATCTCGCGGCTGCGCGGTCCCGGCACGTCCGTGCGGATCTCGATCGTCCTGGTCGTGGCCACGTCCGGAGCTTATAGATTGGCAGTCTCCATGGTCCTCTCCGACCGCACGATCCGCCGCCTGCTCGAGGAGGGCCGGATCGGCATCGATCCGTACGACGAGGAGCTGCTCCAGCCGTCGAGCGTGGACGTCCGCGTGGACAGCTTCTTCCGCGTCTTTCGGAACGCGCACTACCCGTTCATCGACGTGAAGCGGGAGATGGAGGACCTCACCGAGCTGGTCGAGTTCGCCGGTGAGGAGCCGTTCATCCTCCACCCGGGCGAGTTCGTGCTGGGCTCGACGCTCGAGCGGATCACGCTCCCCGACGACCTCGTTGCGCGGCTCGAGGGCAAGAGCTCGCTCGGCCGCCTCGGGCTTCTCATCCACTCGACCGCCGGCTTCATCGACCCCGGCTGGGACGGCCACGTGACGCTCGAGCTGTCGAACGTCGCCAACCTCCCCATCACGATCTACTACGGCATGAAGATCGGCCAGCTCTCCTTCGTCCAGCTCACGGAGCCCGCCGAGAGCCCCTACGGTACGGGGACGCTGGGCTCCAAGTACCAGGGCCAGGCCGGCCCCACGCCGAGCCGCTACTGGAAGAATTTCGCGCCATGATCCTCGTCACGGGCGGCACCGGCTTCGTCGGCCCCAAGGTCGTCCACGCGCTGCGCGGCGAGGAGCGGCCGGTGCGCGTGCTCGCCCGCCGGCCGGAGAAGCACGGCCAGATCCGCGCCTGGGGATGCGAGCTCGTGGCCGGGGACGTCACGGACCCGGAGAGCCTGCCTGGCGCCGTGGAGGGCTGCGAGGCGGTCGTCCACCTCGTCGGGCTGCCGCCGTTCTCCAACCCGAAGGCGATCGAGCGGGTGATGACGCAGGGCACTCGCGACCTCGTCGCGGCCTCGAAGGAGGCAGGGGTGAGCCGCTTCGTGCTCATGAGCGCCCTCGGCGCGAGCGAGGAGACGGTCGACGTGGCGCCCTACTACGCGGCCAAGCTCGCGATGGAGGAGACCGTGAAGGCAGCCGGTCTCGGCTACGTGATCTTCCGCCCGAGCTTCATCTTCGGCCGCGACGGCGGCCTCCTGGCCCAGCAGATCCGCATCGTCCGCCTCTCGCCCGTCACCCCGGTCCTGAGCCGCCACCGCATGCAGCCGATCTGGGTGGACGACGTGGCGGCGTTCTTCGCCAAGGCCGCCGCGGCGCCGGAGCCGGCCGACCGGACGTTCGATCTCGGCGGCCCCGATCGCGTCACGTGGGCCGAGCTCCACGAGCGGATCCGCCGGATCCTCGGCAAGCGGCGGCTCACCGTGGCGATGCCGCCGGGCCTCCTCAGGGCGGGGGCGGCAGTCGGCCGGCTGCTGCCGCCGTTCCGCGGCGCGCGGGACGCAATCGAGATGCTCGACCACGGCGACAACGTCGGCGACGCGGAGCCGGCGATCGAGACGTTCGGCATCCGCCCGATCGGTCTCGACGAGCAAATTCGACGCGCGGCGTCCTGAAAGCTGCCGACCTCGGTCGGGCAGCGGGCGAATCGTAGTGCTGTCCCTCGCCGAAAGTCCGCAGGACTTTCGGCGAGAAGAAAGCGAGGGGCCCCGTCGGGCCCCTCGCTCAGTAGATCGCCTGGATTCGGCAGGGGCGCTGGGTGTCCCCCACGCTGGCTAGGCGATTTCCCGTAGGTCTCGGGAACACGCCCCTACCTGCGACTACCTCCACTGCCCGTACTGTCGGAAATCAAAGTCGGACCACCCCCTTTCCGTGGTTGAGGGCATGATACGTGTTCGGCCAGGACGACCGAAAGGGGGAAGCCGAGGATGCAGACCGTCACTCCCTACCTCCTCTACGAGGACGTGGCCGCCGCGATCGACTGGCTGAGCCGCGCGTTCGGATTCGAGGAGCAGCTCCGATTCGCCGACGACGACGGGACCGTCACCCACGCCGAGCTCGCGCTCGGCGACGGCGCCGTCTACCTCGGTCATCCGGGGCCCGACTACCGCTCGCCGAAGCGGGTCGGGACGTCCTCGCACCTCGTCCACGTCTACGTGGACGACATCGAGGCCCACCGCGCGCGAGCCGTCGAGGCGGGCGCGCCCGTCTCCGGCGAGCTCCAGGACACCCCGTACGGCGACCGCCGCTACGACACCGAGGACCTCGAGGGCCAGCGCTGGTCGTTCGCGCAGAGGATGAAGGACGTCGCCCCCGAGGACTGGGGCGCCACCGCAGCGTAGGTCTACGAGCGGGGGTCCTCGCGCGCAGCGATGCCGGCGGCCCGCGCCTCGGTCTTCTCGACGACGGCGAAGCGGGGGTAGTGCGCGACGACACGCTCGATGTGGGGCGCGACGTGGCCGGGGACCACGGCGAAGTGGGTGCCCCGGGTCCGGACCTCCTCGTACTCGGCCAGCGTGAGGCTGACCGGATGCGTGCAGTCGGCGTCGCCGCACTCGCAGATGAAGTCCGCCTCGTCCTTCGTGTCGAGGTGCTCGTTCATGCGCTTGATGCGCTCGTTCACCTCGCGGAAGAGGGCCTCGTTCTTGGCCACGCGCTCTTCTCTCGACCCCACTGCCGCGATTGTAGCCCGGAGGGCTTCGCCGTCCTAGGGAACGACGACCCGGACCATGCCGTCCTCGACCCGTACCTCGAAGGTGTCGACGGGGATGTAGGCGGGGAGGGTCAACGGCCTGCCGGTGCGGATGTCGAAGCGGGACCCATGACGCGGGCAGATGACCACCGCCTCGAGCGGCTCGAAGTCCCCCTCGCACAGCGGCCCGTCGTCGTGCGAGCAGCGGTCCTCGATGGCATAGAAGGTGCCGTCCAGGTTGTAGATGCCGATCGCGAGCTCCCCCGCGCGGACGATCTTCACCTCGCCCGGTGGAATGTCCTCGACCGGGCCGACGGTCAGCTCCGTCATGCCTCTAGCGGAGCTCGAGCTCGTCGAGGGTGCCCCACTCCTCCGGCAGCGGCGTGCCCCTGCCCTTGTGCAGCGCCACCTTGAGCACCCCGAGCCCGAGCAGCGCGCACTTGAGCCGGACCGGCGTGAGCGGGATGCCGACCTCCTCGAGCAGCTCGTCCCGGGACATGGACGCGACCTCCTGGGCGGTGCGGCCCTTGACCATGTCCATGAGCATCGACGTCGCCGCCTGGCTGATCGCACAGCCCCGCCCCTGGAACTTGACGTCGGCGATCGTGTTGCCCTCGAACTCGACCGCGATCGAGACCTCGTCGCCGCAGAGCGGGTTCTGCCCCTCCGCCTGCGCGTCGGGCTCGGTGATGACCCCGTGGCCGCGCGGGTTCTTGTAGTGGTCGAGGATGACCTCGCGATACAGGCTGTCGAGCTCGCTCACGAGAAAAGCTTACGCGCCCGCTGGAGCCCGTCGACGAGCCGGTCGATCTCGTCGGGCAGCGTGTAGAGATAGAAGCTTGCCCGCGTCGTCGCGTCGACGCCGAGGCTGGTCATCAGCGGCTGGTTGCAGTGGTGGCCGGCCCGGACGGCGACGCCCTCCGAGTCGACCACCTGGGCGACGTCGTGCGGGTGGATGCCGTCGAGGTTGAAGCTGACGATGCCCGCCCGGCGGTCGGGCGGCGGGCCGTAGAGCGTCAGGCCCGGCACCTCCGAGAGGCGACCCCAGGCGTACGCGGTGAGCTCCGCCTCGTGGCGCTCCACCGCCTCGAGCCCGACCTCGGTGAGGTAGTCGATCGCCGCTCCCAGCCCGACGGCCTGCGCGATCGGCGGCGTGCCTGCCTCGAACTTGTGCGGCAGGTCGTTCCAGGTCGTCCGCTCGACCGTGACCTTGCGGATCATCTCGCCGCCGAGCTCGAAGGGCGACATCCGCTCGAGCAGCTCCCGCCGGCCCCAGAGCACTCCGATCC
>JBOHAK010000525.1:0-3958 GCA_050697795.1 Gaiellaceae bacterium | reverse complement strand
CTCCTCGAGCGGGGGGAGCGCATCGGCGGCCAGCTCGCCCTGGCGGGCGCCGCGCCGATGCACGCCGAGCTCGCCCGCTCGCTGTGCCGGAACTACGAGCGCCTGATCGAGGTGGGCGGGATGGAGCTCCGGCTCGAGACGGCCGCCGATCCCGACACCTTGAGCGCGCTCGCGCCAGACGCCGTCGTGGTCGCCACGGGAGCGCGCCCCTACGAGCCGCGCCTGGAGCTGGGCGGGGTCGAGGCCGTGCAGGCGTGGACGGTGCTCGCCGGTCCGCCGCCGCGGGGCCGGCGGGTCGTCGTGGCCGACTGGGGCGGCGACGCGGCGGGGCTCGCTTGCGCCGACGTCCTCACGGCGGCGGGGAACGACGTGACGCTCGCCGTGGGCTCCGCAGCCTTCGGCGAGGGCCTCCATCAGTACCAGCGCAACCTCTACGCCGCCCGCCTGTACCGGAGCGGCGTGCGGATCGAGCACCACCTCGAGCTCGCCGGCGCCGAGCCAGGGCGCGTGCGGCTCGCGAACGTCTTCGCCCCAGAGCTCGAGACGGCGCTCCCAGCCGACCTTCTCGTCCTCTCGCTGGGCCGCGTGCCGGAGCGCGACCTCGCGAAGCGGCTCGCGGCCTCCGGCGTCGAAGTGCACGAGGCGGGGGACTGCGCGAGCCCGCGCTCGGCGGAGGAGGCGGTGCTCGAGGGGACGCTCGCCGCCCGCCGCGCGGGTCAGGCGTCCACGGCCGCCGACTCCCCGAGCCGGTAGAGCTCGGGGCGGCGGTCGCCGAACACGTCGTTGCGCTCGTTCCAGGCCTTGTCGCGCGCCAGCGCTAAGTCGCAGTCGGCGACGACGAGCCCCGGGCCGAAGCCCTCGGGCGGCCCGGCGAGCACCCAGCCCCACTCGTCGCACACGACGCTGCCGCCGACCCAGTCGACGCCCCGCTCGGTCCCGGTGCGGTCGCAGACGGCGACGAAGACGTGGTTCAGGTGCGCGGTGGCCATCGCGAGCGTCACCTCGATCGACCGTTCGCCCTCGGGTCGGGGGAAGTGCGGGAAGTTGGTCGGCAGGGCGATCAGGTCGGCTCCCGCGAGGGCGAGGCCGCGCGCCACCTCGGGGAAACTGATGTCGTAGCAGACCCCGACTCCGATCCGGCCCGCGCGGGTCGCGACCACCGGCGCGGGCTCGCGGCCGGGCTCGAAGACGACCTGCTCTCTGTCCCAGAGGTGGAGCTTGCGGTACACGGCGAGGACGCCGCTCTCGTCCACGACGGCGGCGGAGTTGTGAAGGACGCCGTCGTCGCCGAGCTCGCAGAAGCCGCCGACGACGACTGCGTCCCCGCGGGCGGCCTCCTCGGCCCACCCGCGGAGGGTCGGCCCGTCGGCCGGCTCGGCTGCGGCCCGCGCCTCGTCGGCGGACTCGAAGACGTACCCGGACGTGGAGAGCTCCGGGAGGACGACGAGCCGCGCGCCCGCCGAGACCGCTTCGCGGACCGCGTCACGCGTGAGGGCGCGGTTGCCGCGCGGATCCTCCACCGAAGGAGCGATCTGGGCGCAGGCGACGCGAACGGCGGGCTCGGTCACGCTGCCGCCTCGTCGAGCTCGTGCGCGAGCGCCGAGAAGCTGGCGGCGTCGGCGCCGTCGCCGGCCGCGAGGAGCGTCATCACCGTGGCCTCGCGCCGCCAGGCGGCGAGGAACGTGGGTAGCTCCTTCTTGCAGGTTCCGCAGCGCTCGAGGATGAACGCGACGCCGTCTTCGCCCGGAGGCGCCACCTTGGCCGGCGCCGCGCGCCCCAGCACCTCGTCGCCGTGCCCTCGCACCCAGCCGAGGTAGGCGTCGGCTCCCTGCCGGCTCTCGAAGACGAGCGTGCGCGCGACGACGTGGTCGAACACGGTCGCCTTGCCGGAGAACTCTCGCTCGCGCCCGGTGACGTAGCCGCCCTCGGAGAGGAGCGCCGCGAGGGCGTCCGGCTCGAAGGCGTCGTCGGCGACCGACGCGACGTCGAGGGTCCGCGCCCGGCTGTCGAGCTCGGGCAGCGCCGCCGCCGGCAACGTCGCCGGCGTCGCCGGGCGCGTCGCCTCCTCGGCGCCGCAGGCTGCCGCAGCGAGCAGGAGCAGCACGGCGGGCAGCAGAAGCCTCACAGCGTCCAGTATGGGCCGAGCGCCGCCCGGACGGAAGCGATCTCCCGGTCGGCGTGGGCGGGATCGTCCGGCAGGTAGGCGCAAGGGTCCTCCAGCTCCTGCGGCGCCCCGAGCACGCCGGCGAGGGTCGCGTGCAGGCAGAAGGCGGAGTACGTCCGCGCGTAGCCGCCCTCCTGGGCGAGCACGAGGCGGCCGCCGCAGTGGCGCTCTGCGAGGGCCCGCGTCGCCTCGCCGAGCCGCCGGAAGCCGTCCATCGACACGCACTGGCGGCCGTTGGGGTCGAACTGATTGGCGTCCTGCCCGCAGGCGACGAGGAGCAGCTCGGGCGCGAAGCGGTCGACGATCGGGACGACGACCTGCTCGAACGCGCGCAGGTAGCCGCCGTCGCCGGTGCCCGGCGGCAGCTCGACGTTGACGTTCAGGCCCTCGCCCGCGCCGCTCCCCACCTCGTCGGGCGCCCCCGTCTGTGGATGCGACTCGCCCCAGGCGCCGTGGCGCATGTGGAGCGACACCGTGAGGACGTCGGCGCGGTCGTAGAAGCACTCCTGCGTCCCGTTGCCGTGGTGGACGTCCCAGTCGAGGACGGCGACCCGCTCGACGCCGGCGCGGCAGGCGCGCTCGGCCGCGAGGGCGACGTTGGAGAAGAGGCAGTAGCCGTCGGCCTGCGCCGGCTGCGCGTGGTGGCCGGGCGGCCGGACGAGCGAGTAGGCGATGGTCGCCTCCCCGGCGAGGACGGCCTCCGCCGCCGCGAGCGTCGTCCCCGCGGCGGCGAGCGCCGCGGGCCACGACTCCTCCGTCACCGGCGTCGACCAGGTGAGCACGCCCCCGCCCGCCGCGCAGAACTCCCGCACGCTCTCGACGTAGCCGGGCTCGTGCACGAGCGCCAGCTCGTCGGGCTCGGCGTAGCGACCCTCGCGCCACCGGAGGCGCTGCGCGAGCGGTCCGCGCTCCAGAATCGCCTTCATGTTGCGGAGCCGGACGGCGTTCTCCGGGTGCAGCTCGGGCTCGGCGAGGAGCGGCGAGGGCGGCTGCTCGAAGACGCCGCTGCCCGTGTCGTGGCGGAGCGCGTCGTCGTGCCAGAAGACGTCGAGCGGCTCCGTCACGCGGGCTCCTTCGCCGGCACGCCCGGGGCGAACGCGCGCCGCTGGAGAGCCACGAGCGTGAGCACGCAGAGCCCAGCGGCGAGCAGATAGGCGGCGGCGTCGCCGAACGCGTCGGCCAGCGCTCCGCCGAGGCCCGCGCCGACCACGTTCGCGGGCGCCCAGGCCACGTTGAGCAGGGCGAAGCCGAAGCCCTGGTCGACGCCCGCCCGCTCGGCGCCGTCCGAGAGGAGCGCGGTCCCCGGCACCCAGTTCACGCCGTAGGCGATGCCGGCCACGACGACGAGGAGCAGATAGGGCCAGCGGAGGTCTACCCACGGGATGACGACGGAGACGGCGATCGCGGCGACGAGGCCCGCACGCACCGGCGCCAGCCGGCCGCGCCGGTCGGACCAGCGGCCGATGACCGGGTTCATCGCGGCCTCGAGGCCGGCGGCGACGAGGAAGGCCGCGCTGATCCCGACGGCGCCCCAGCCGAGCTCGTCGAGCCGCAGCGGTGCCACGACCGAGACGACGCCGAGCAGAAAGGCCGCCAGCGAGACGAGCCAAATCCCGGAGACGACCTCCCGGACCCGGGCGGCCTCGCGTAGGACGCGGAGCGGCTGAGGCTCCTCGGCGGGCGGCAAGGACGGGATCGTCCACGCCCACGCCGCCAGGCCGACCCCGACTGCGGCGACGGCCGCGAAGGCAGGCGCCGGCCCGGCGATGGAGGCGACTCCGCCCAGCACTGGCC
>JBOHAK010000524.1:0-5998 GCA_050697795.1 Gaiellaceae bacterium | reverse complement strand
CTCCACATCCGCCGCCGCGAGGAGGGCCCCGACGTAGGCCATGCCCGGCCCGTGGCCGACGGCCTCCGCCGCGAGCTCCCCGGCCCGCTCGGGCTCCTCGGTCGCGAGCACGCGGGCGAGCCCGGCGAGCGCGGGGACGAGCGCCTGGACGTCACCCGCCTCGGAAGCCTTCCCGGCCGCCTCCTCGAACGCCGCCCGCGCGAGGGCGAGGTCGCCGCGCACGCGGTAGATCTCCCCGAGGTGGTAGAGCGGATACGAGATCTCGCGCGACCCGATCAGCTGGTACACGGCCTTGGCCGCCTCCAGGTCGCCGATCGCCTCCTCGAAGCGCCCCAGCTGGAGGCGCGCCGCGCCGCGGTTCGACAGCGCGAGCGCGCGGAAGAAGGCGAAGCCGGCCAGATCGGCGAGGCGAAGCGCGACGTCGAGCTCGGCGATCGCCTCGGAGTAGTCGGCCTCCTCCAAGCGGCGCGAGCCGCGGTTCGTGCGGACGCGGATGATCTGGAGCACATCTCCCGCGCGCTCGGCGTGATCGAGGGCGCGGAGGTAGTGCGTCTCGTTCGCCGCCCGGTCCCCCTCGTGGGCGGCGATGAGGGCGAGCACCGTGTGCGCGGCGGCCAGCGCCTGCGAGTCGCCGGTGCGGGCTGCAATCTCGTGCGCCCGTGAGCCGCGGTCCCGGCACGCCTCGAGATCGCCGCGGAGCCAGTCGAGGCTTGCGCGCCACGCGAGCAGCAGAGCCTCGTCGCGAGGCGCGCTACCGTCCAGCCGGCCGCGGGCGTAGACGGCGGCCGCCTCGTCGAGGTTCCCGCGCAGGTGGTGGATGAGACCTGCCCGCCACGCGATGCCCGCCTCGAGCTCCTCCACCTCCGCGGACACACGCGCGAAGCACGCGAGCGCGCCCTCCCAGTCGCCGCGGATCTGCCGGGCCTGGCCCGCCAGCCGCTCGATCGCGGCGTTCCTGAGCTCCGGCGGCAGAGCGTCGGTGGCGCGGACGACCGCCTCGACGTCGCCGGCGGTGAGCATCGACTCGCCACGGGCGACCAGGAGGGCGGCGAGCTCCTCGTGCGCCCCGGCGTCGACGAGTGAGCGCACGGCCTCCCCGTCGTAGCCGCGGGCGGCGAGCCACTCCGCCGCGCGCCGGCGAAGCGCCGTCAGCTCGTCCGCCGGGAGCGCGAGACGCTCGAGAGCGAACTCGCGCGTCAGCGCGGCGAGCGAGTACCACCCCGCCTCTCCGCGATCGGCCTCGACGAAGAGCCCCCTCCTCTCGAGGGAGCCGAGGATCTGCGCGGCGCCGGCGATTCCGAGCGCCTCGCAGAGGTCCGCGTTGAACCGCTCGAGCGGGGCAACGGCCCGGACCAGCGCCCGCGCCTCGGACGCCTCGCGGTCGAAGACCTCCTCGGCGAGGTAGGCGAAGAGCGGGCTGCCCGGCTTCCGGAGGCCCTCGAGCGTTCGCCGCCGCTCCAGGGGCGAGACGTTGCGGAGCGCCTCGAGACCGAGCCGGACGGCCGCGGGCCAGCCTCCGGTCCCCTCCTGGAGATCCGTCGCGATGTCGTCCGAGGTCGTTCCCAGCGCCTCCTCGAGGAGGCGTCGCGTCTCCTCGAGGCCGAAGGCCAGCTCCCTCGCCGTGAGCTCGACGACCTGGCCCTGGCCGCGCAGCCGCTCGATGCGGAACGGCGGCTCGGCGCGCGAGGCGAGCATCAGGTGCAGGGTGGGCGGTGCCTGGCGGACGAGCGACTCGATCAGATGCACCGGCGCGCCGTCGGTGCCGAGCTCGTGCACGTCGTCGAGGATCAGTACAAGATCGCGCTCGAGCCGATCCTGGAGCGCGGTACAGAGGAGCGCCGCGTACGCGTCGGACCGGCCCAGCTCGTTCGGGTCGGGATCGGGCCCCTGCAGCCCGTCGGTCGCCGCGCCGAGGTCGGGCGGGAGATCGGGGACCCGGAGGCGGAGCGCCCCGAAGAGCCCGCGTGCGAGCGAGGCGAGCTGCCGATCCTCGGCGGTGAGCGCATACCAGGCCGAGCTGCGGCGGCCGGCCCAAGCGCCGAGCAGGGTCGACTTGCCGAACCCCGCGCCCGCGACGAGGATCGTGAGCCGGCGGGCGAGGCCCTCGTCGAGCCGCTCCTCCAGCCGCGCACGGGTGAGCGCCGGCGGGGCGATCGCCGGCGGAACGAGCTTCGCCGCACGGGCGCCCTGGACGACTCTGCCCTTCGACAAGCGGTTCCTTCATGCGGTTTCTACAGCGTCCTTCAGGCTTGTGCAATGCCGTCCGCGCCGATCTGGGCCGGACGTTCGCCTCGACCGCACGGGTAAGATCCCGCCGTGGCGAAGATGGCCTTCCAGCTCCCGAAGGCTGCCCGGCTGATCGAGAACCCGGGCGCCGAGGAGCTCCAGCAGCTGACGGCGGGGATGCCGACAGCGCGCTGGACGAAGTACGGAAACGTCAACGTGCAGACCGAGGTCCTCGCCCGCTCGACGCCCTCGACGTTCATCGTCACCGACGATCCCGACCCCGGGCTCGAGCGCACGGTCTCGCGGGCGCGTGCGGAGGAGTGGGCGGACCGACAGGACGCCTACATCGCCGAGCAGCAGATGATCCTCCTCGACGGCTACCTCGGCGCCCAGCCCGAGTTCCGCGTCCCGGTCCGCCTCTTCATCGAGGCGGCCAACGCGAACATCGCCGGCATGCAGCAGCAGCTCTGGTTCCCGGTCGACGACCCGGACGGCTTCGAGCCGGAGCTCACGGTCGTCTACACGCCGAACCTGCGCGCGCCCGGCTGGCCGGACGAGCGGCTGATCCTCGTCGACCTGGACCAGGGCGTGAACCGCGTCTTCAACTCCGACTACTTCGGGGAGTCGAAGAAGGGGATCCTCCGCATGTGGAACAAGCTCGTCTTCGACCGCGGCGGGATCCCGCTCCACGCCGGGTGCAAGGTGATCCCGACGGAGCGCGGCGAGCGCGTCGCGATGATCGTCGGCCTCTCGGGCACCGGCAAGACGACGACGACCTTCACGCGCCAGAACGGCTCCCTGCCGGTGCAGGACGACTTCGTGGCCTGGATGCCGGACGGCGCGGTCTACGCGACCGAGAACGGCTGCTTCGCCAAGACGTACGGGCTCAACCCGGAGGACGAGCCGACGATCTACGGCGCGGTCACGCAACCGCGGTCGTACCTCGAGAACGTCTCGCAGACGGGCGACGACGTCGACTTCTACGACGAGAGCTACACCAAGAACGGCCGCGCGACCTTCGGATTCGAGGTGATCGATTCCGCCGCGACACGCCCGATCGACGAGGCCCACTTCCTCCTCATCCTGAACCGGAACGAGGGGATCATCCCGGCAGTCGCCAAGCTCGAAGGGCCGCAGGCAGCGGCCTTCTTCATGCTCGGGGAGACGACCGGGACGGCGGCCGGCGGGGCCGCCGAGGAGGGAAAGTTCCTCCGCGTGCCGGGCACGAACCCGTTCTTCCCGCTCCCTCACGACCTGCAGGGCAACCGCTTCCTCGAGCTGCTCGCCGAGCACCCGCTCGGCGTCTACCTCATGAGCACCGGCCGCGTGGGCGGGCCCGAGTCCGAGGAACGCTCGCGCAAGGTGCGCATCAAGCACTCCTCCGCCATCGTGAAGGGCATCGCCGAGGGCACGATCGAGTGGCAGGCCGACCCTGACTTCGGCTACCAGGTGGCCCGGCACGTCCCCGGCATCGACGCCGAGGACGAAGCGGTGCTGCGCCCGCGCGAGCTCTACGAGTCACAGGGCCGTCTCGACGAGTACGAGCGGCAGGTCGAGCGCCTGCACCGCGAGCGCCGCGAGTTCCTGAGCGGTTTCGCGAGCCTTTCCGCCGAGATTGTCGACGCCGTCGGCTAGCCCGGCGCTGGGCTTCGTCGGGCTCGGCTCCATGGGGAGTCGCATCGCGCGGCGCCTGCTCGAGGCGGGTCACACGGTGCACGGCTGGAACCGCACCGCGGGGAAGGCCGAGGAGCTCGCGTCCGCCGGGCTGGTCGTCGAGTCGTCGGCCGCGGACGTGGCCCGCGCGGCCGACGTGGTCTTCTCCATGGTCACGGACACGGCCGCCGTCGAGGCCGTGGTCGAGGGCGAGGACGGGCTGCTCGTGGGCGTCCGTCCGGGCGGGATCCTCGTCGATATGAGCACCGTCGACCCAGCCGTGAGCGCCCGGCTGGCCGAGGGCTTCAGCGCGCGCGGGGCCTTCATGCTCGACGCACCGGTCTCCGGCAGCATCGCCACGCTCGAGGCGGGCGAGCTCGCGATCATGGTCGGCGGCGACGAGGGCGCCTACGAGCGCGTGCGGCCGCTCCTCCTCGACATCGGTCCGAAGGTCATGCGCATCGGGGCGAACGGCCAGGCGCTGCTCGTGAAGCTCGCCATCAACAACACGCTCGTGGCCGAGATGGTCGCCTTCTGCGAGAACGTCGCCATGGCCGAGAAGGGCGGCGTCGAGCGGGAAGTCGCCGTCGAAGCGCTGCTCCAGAGCGTCGTCTCGTCGCCGATGCTCCGGTATCGGGGCCCCTTCGTACTCGAGGGCCGGATGCCGGCCGAGGCGTGGTCGAACGTCAACCTCCAGCAGAAGGACATGACGCTCGGGCTCGGGACGGGCAAGCGCCTGGCCACGCCGCTTCCGACCTCGACCGCCGCGAACGAGCTGCTGACGGCCGCGCGCGGGATGGGTCTCGAGCAGTACGACTTCGCGGTCGTCTACGAGGTGTTCCGGGCCCTGAACGGGCTGGCGGGCACGCGGGTCGTCGAGGAGTAGCGGTGCCGCGCTACCGCACCCGCGTCGACGACGTCCCGCTCGCCGAGGGCCTGCGCGAGGACGAGGGCTGGGTCGACATGCAGGTGCAGTTCCTGATCGACGAGGCCTCGGCGGGCTCCCGGCGGCTCGTCTTCGGGCGCACGGTGTTGCCGCCGGGCGCGAAGCACGACCGCCACCGGCACTTGGAGTGCGACGAGTTCCTGCTCGTCCTGTCCGGCGACGGGATGGTGCACACGAACGAGGGCATGGAGCCGGCGCGGCAGGGCGACGTCATCTTCACGCCCGCGGGCGACTGGCACGGCTTCGACAACACGTCCGACGAGGACGTGGAGCTCGTATGGGGCTGGGCGGGCGCGGGCTCGCTCGAAGCGGCCGGCTATGAGGTCGAGCCCTTTCCGGACACGTAGGGGTCTGACCCCTACCATGGCCGCGCGGGACACGGCCCGGCGGGCATGACGATGCAGCGATTTCCGCATCGCCGCTCGTCTTCCGCCCCTGCGGACACGTCGCCGTCGGCCACGACGGGGTCTGACCCCGTCGTGGCTCCCACGAACGAGGCCGGGCGGACCTGTCGGGGTCTGACCCCGTCGTGGCTCCTAGGGACGGCGCAGTCGCTCGGCACCGAGCTCGACGGCCTCGATGATCGCCTTGTAGCCCGTGCAGCGGCAAAGGTTGCCGGCGAGGGCCTCGCGGATCTCATCCTCGCTCGGGTCGGGGCGCTCGCGGAGGAACGCCTCGATGGTCACGAGGAAGCCGGGCGTGCAGAAGCCGCACTGGAGCGCATGCGTCTCCTGGAACGCCGCCTGGATGGGATGAAGCCCGCCGCCCGCCGGCGCCAGGCCTTCGACCGTGCGGAGCGAGCGGCCGTCCGCCTGCACGGCGAGCAAGAGGCACGAGCGGACCGGCTCGCCGTCGAGTTGCACCGTGCACGCGCCGCAGACGCCGTGCTCGCAGCCGACGTGCGTGCCGTGCAGGCCCGCGTCGTGGCGGATGAAGTCGGAGAGGAGCGTGCGCGGCTCGACCTCGCCCTCGTAGCGGCGGCCGTTGAGCGCGACGGCGATGCGCCTGCTCAGAGCCCGGCCCTCGCTGCTGCGATCGTCAAGGCCTGCTGCGCCAGCTCTCGCAGGAGCGCCCGGCGCCAGTCGGCGTCCTCTCCACTGAGCTCGAGGTCGCGGACGGCCTCCACGGCGACGTCGGCCGCCGGCGCGCCCTCGACCGCGAGCGCCTCGGCCG
>JBOHAK010000523.1:0-2128 GCA_050697795.1 Gaiellaceae bacterium | reverse complement strand
TCGTCGGCCTCGGCCTTGAGCCTTCGCGCGTTCGCCTCCTGCTCCTGCGCGAGCGCCGACTCCTTGTCGGCTCGCAGCGAGTGCTGCCGGGCCTCGCGGCGGAGCTCGCCTGCCTCCATGCGGCGCGTCTCGAGCCGCCTGCTGCGCATCGCCCTCATGGCGAGCGCGACCAGCGCGATCAGCACCACCGCTCCGATCGCGACGGCGACGATTGCTCCCGTGTCCATACGCTTACTCCCTTCCCTGGCGTGGGGGTCGGGTCAGCCCTTACCCGGGGTCCGTGCGAATTGAACGGACGGGAGCGTGTACTAGGCGGCGGCGCGCTCGACTTCGCGAACGACGCCCTGCACGGCGACGTTCAGCGCGCCGCCGGCGAGCAGCGCGTCGGTGGCGCTCTGGAGCATGCGCCCGAAGAGGCCGCCGCTGCTGCGGACGGACACCGAGGCCTTCACCTCGGTCACCTCGTCGGCCGCGACCGCGTCGTAGGCGACGTCCATCTCGACCGGGCCGACGGACAGCAGGAACGGCGGCGACGCCTCCTCCTTCACGCCCGCGCGCCGGAGCACCGCACGCACGCGCGCGATCAGCTCGCGCATGCTGAACGGCTTCGTGACGTAGTCGTCCGCGCCGAGCTCGAGACCGAGGACGCGGTCGGTCTCCTCGCCGCGGGCGGTGAGCATGACCACCGGCGTGCGGGACGTCTCGCGGATGCGGCGCAGGAGGTCGCGCCCGTCGCCGTCCGGGAGCATGACGTCGAGGAGGACGAGGTCCGGCGAGCGCCGCTCGAAGAGCTCCATGCCCTCCGCCGCCGTGGCCGCGACCACGGGGTCGAAGCCCTCGCGCCCGAGCGCCGCCGCGAGCGGCTCGGAGATCGCCTCCTCGTCCTCGATCAGCAGGATGGTGCGCTTCGTCACGGTGGGCCTCCGGCGCCCGAGATGATCTCGTAGACGTTGCCGTCCGGCCCGCGGAAGTGGCACCACGCGGCGTCGGCGTCGCATTCCAGCTCAGTCAGGAACGTGATCCCGGCGGCCTCGAGCCGCTCGCGCGTCGCGGCCGCATCCTCCACGGCCAGGCCCACGGCTGGCGCCGTCCCGAAGAACCGGTGGTCGTCGTCGGCCGGGCCGTAGAGGTGCAGCTCGGGTCCGTTGTCCAAGTGGAACCGCACGGAGGCCTCGTCGGCGTGGAAGGGCTCGAGCCCGAGCACGTCGCGGTAGAGCGACACCGTCTCCCCGAAGCGATCGGTGCGCACGCCGAGCCAGCCGAGCCCCTGGACGCTCACGAGCGCTTAAGTAGCAGGAACCGGGGTGGACGCGGGCGGCCGACGACTCCGGCCGCCCCCGCCGGGACCCACAGGGAGACGGCGTGTGGACGTTCGCCGCGCCGCGCGTCACGGTGGTCGTGAAGCGCCAGTCGGTCGCCGCGTCGTTCGTGTCCGTTCCGTTGGGGATGCGGCTCAGCGAGCCGTCCACGGTGTTCGAGTCCGCCACGTCCGCCGGCAGCATGGAGCCCTCGACGAGCGAGTGCGTCGCCCCGCCGATGACCGCGTTCGTGATCGGGCCTTCGTAGGAGAGCGCGTCGAGGAGGGCGCCTCCGTCCGTGTCGACGAGGGCGATCCCGTCGGGCGCCCCGTTCTGCGGATCGACGGGGACGACGAGGTACCCGCCCGGGGCGAGCGTCCCGGTGAGGGCCTCGCGGTCGTACTCGGCCGACTGGCCGCCGTCGACGAGGACGAGCGCGAGCCCGGTCAGGTCCGCGGCCGCCTCGCCGGCGTTCGCGATCTCGACGAACCCCTCGCCGTCGGCTCCCACCTGGTCGTAGTCGACCTCGTTCAGCACGAGCCCGGTGGCGGGCGGCGGGGGCGGCGGCGGCGTGTCCCCTGCGACGCAGCGGAAGAGCACCGTGTCGTCGCCCGCGAAGTCGAGCTGGACCTTGCCCGGCCCTCCTCCGTCGGTCGTGCAGGAGATCCCCTCGAGGTCGCCGAGCTTCGTGAGCCCGGGACCGGGGTCGCCCTTCGGCCCGGGCGGGCCGGCCGGCCCCGGCTCGCCCGGCGCGCCCTGGACGTTCCAGACGAGCTCCTGCTCGCGCGGGCGGCACTTCCCGGCCTCCGCGACGATCCGCACCCAGCCGC
>JBOHAK010000522.1:0-7035 GCA_050697795.1 Gaiellaceae bacterium | reverse complement strand
CCTCGATCCTCTCCCGTTCGACGCCGAGGCCGACGAGCGTCTCGCAGGCGCGCTCGGAGTGGACGACGACGCGTGTCACCGTGCGGAAGACCGCGAGCCACGTGTCCACCTGACCGGCACTGCGACGCGGCAGCACGTCGTGGGCCGTGAGGACGGTCGGGACGCCGCGGGCGAGCCGGCGAAGCCAGCGCCGGTCGAGGCGCGGGAGCGGCAGCCAGTGGAGGTGGACGACGTCCGGGCGCAGGGCGCGCGCGCGCCGCAGCGCCCGCCACGCGCTCGGGCCGTACTCGGCCGCCTTCAGCGGGACGCGGAGCGGCGAGCGCGGCCGCGAGGCGAAGAGTCGGCCCGAGAGCGGGAGGAAGACCTCCTCGCGCATGTAGCCGCGGGGCGCGGGCGTGGGGCCGTGGAGGAAGCGCGAGGCCAGGAGGCTGACGTCGTGCCCGCGCCGCGCGAGCGCGGCGCAGAGCCCGTCGTCGTAGGGCGGCGTGAAGGCCAGCGGATCGACCTGGACCACGCGCACGTCAGCGACCCTCCCCGAGGAGCGCAGGCGGCGCCCCCAGGCCAAGTAACACAGTGTTACTTGGCCCTTTCGGGGCCATTTCGTGGCGAAGGCGTTGCACAGCGTCCGCCACGCTTTCGTCATGACCTCCTCGGCTCCCCGGATCGATACGCGGCTCGTTGCGGCGGCGGAGAAGCTCGACGACCGCAAGATCCCGATCGCGGAGACGAACCGCCGCGTCGGCGAGGTAGCCGAGGCGCTCGGATTGACGCGTCCGAGCTACGAGAACGTGCGGCGGGTCGTGCATGAGGCGAGACGGCGCGGGCGCCTGCCCTCGACCGGAGAGGTGCTCCTGGACATCGCGTTCCGCGTCCGGCCGCCCCTGGCGCTGGGCGATCATCTGGCGGGGACGCTTCCCCCGCGGAGGACGCCGTGAGCGCCGCGGGGGCCGACCAAGTAACACAGTGTTACTTGGTCGGGGTTCGCGCCGCCCACGCCTCATTCCGGCAGGAGCGTGCGGCGCCCGGCATCGGGGTGGCGCCCGGCATCGGGGTGGCGCCCGGCATCGGGGTGGCGCTCGGGATCGGTGAGACGCTCGCTCTCCGTAGGCGCAAGTGGCAGGTCCTCCCCGGGCCCGACCGTGACATCGCCGAGCGGCGTGAAGCCTTCGCCGTCGCGGACGAGCGTCGTCTCGCCGAGCCAGCGCGTCATCACGACTCCCTCGCGGTACTCGCCGAGCCGCGGCTCCGGCCGTTCGCCGCTCGCGAGCGCGAGGGCGAGCTCGGGATAGCGGCTCCCCGCCGCCAGCGGGAGCGGGAACGCGCCCCCGAAGCGGAGGTTCACGTCCGTGACCTCGTGCCGGCCGGACGCCGTCCGGAAGCACTGGACGGTGGCCGGCCCGACGATCGCGAGCGTCTCGGAGACGCGCCGGCCCACCTCGACGAGCTCCGGGTCGCGGATCGTCATGCCCTTGATGGACTCGCCGCCGGCGGACTCGATCATCGTGCGCGGAATGGTGTTCAGGCAGCGGCCCTCGAGGTCGCCGAAGACGTCCAGCGAGAACTCGGCGCCCGCGCACACGCGCTGCACCATCGGCTCGACCGGGCTGTAGCGGAGGAAGAAGGCCAGCTCCTCCGGGTCGTGCGCGCGGAAGATGTTGCGCGAGCCGAAGCCGAAGCGCGCCTTGACGAGGACGGGGAACTCGACGTCGTCCGGCGCGTCCGCGGGGAGCCACGTCGGCGGCGAGTCGATGCCGTGCTCCTCGAAGAAGACGTGCGCGAGATACTTGTCGTTCGTACGCTCCACCACGTCGGGCGCGGGCAGGAGGACGAGGGCGCCGAGCTCCTCGCGGCGCTCGGCGAGCACGAGCTGGTCGGTGTCGGCCAGCGGGACGACGAGGTCGACGTCGTGCGCGGCGACGAGCTCCGCGAGCGCCGGCACGTACTCCTCGTCGGCCACCGGCGGGACGAGCGCGTGCCGGCCGGCCGCGTAGAGCGCCGGCGCGAGCGGGTTCACGTCCACGGCGACGGTCGCCGCGCCGGCAGCGCCGAAGGCGCGGACGATGTCCACGCGCCGCCCGACGCAGGTGAGGAGCACCGCCGGCATTCCCAGGATGCTACTTCTGCGTCCAGCCCCCGGTCTCGCCCTTGTACGTCCCCGTGAAGAGCGCGAGCGGGGTGCGGGCGAGGATGCGCAGGTCGAGCCAGAAGGAGCGGTGCTCGACGTACCAGACGTCCAGCTCGATCCGGTCGTCCCAGGGGAGGCTTGCGCGGCCCTGGATCTGCGCCCAGCCGGTGATCCCCGGCTTGACCTCCAGCCGCCTGCGCTGGCGCTCGGTGTAGCGCTCGACCTGGTAGGCGAGGGTGGGACGCGGGCCCACGAGGCTCATGTCGCCGCGGACGACGTTCCAGAGCTGCGGCAGCTCGTCGACGGAGAGCCTGCGCAGCACCCGGCCGGCGCGCGTGATGCGCGGATCGCCCTCGTCGACCGCGTAGCCCGCGCCGAGCCGCTCGGCGCCGACGACCATCGTGCGCAGCTTCAGCAGGTCGAACTCGCGCCCGTCCTTGCCCACGCGGCGCTGGCGATAGAGCACGGGGCCGCGGTCCTCGAGCTTGACGGCGGCCGCCGCCGCGGCGAGGAACGGTGCCGAGACCAGGAGCCCGACCGACGCGCCGGCGATGTCGAGCGCCCGCTTGGCGATCACCGCGTTCCCTCGGCCTTCTCCCACACGGTCGGGACGCCGGAGCGCAGCAGGCGGAGGAGGCCGGAGACGGTGGCCGCCGTGACGAGGAGGTAGTACCAGGCCAGCGCCGCGCCGGGCAGCGGGAGGCGCAGCTTGCCCGCGCCGGCGAGGCCGAGGAAGGCGAGCTGGCCGGCGAGCGCGAGCCGGTACACGCCGCCCTCGCGCACGAGAGCCAGGCTCGAGCCGAGGACGGCCAGGTGCAGGAGCCCGCTCGAGTAGCGCAGGACGCGGTGCGAGACGAGCTGGAAGACGTAGAGCGGCTCGGCCGGGCGCAGCATGCGCCCGCTCAGGAGGTGGAGCCAACACTGGGCGAGCATGCGCTCCTTGCGGCCGTACTCGTCCTCGCTCTCGGGCGGCGCCTTCTCGACCGCGACCGCGTCCGGGTCGTAGACGGCCCGCCGCCCTCGCTGGGCCAGCGCGTACGGAAAGCCGAGGTCGTGGCCGAAGCGGGGGTCGCCGTCCACGTAGTCGGCGCGCCGCACGGCGTAGATGGCGCCGTTCCCGCCCGTGATCCCGGCCAGGCTCGACTCGTTCTCGCGCAGCCACATCTCGTAGCGCCAGTACACGCCCTCGCGGTTGGTGCCGTCGGACGCGGTCAGCCGGAGCCGGCCGCACACGTAGGCGACGTCGGGATCGGCGAAGCTGCGGACGAGCGTGCGGAGGGCGTCGGGCTCCCAGAGGGCGTTGGCGTCCGAGAACGCGACGATCTCGCGCTCCGTCTGCGCCACGGCCGCGTCCTGCGCGGCCACCTTCCCCTCGCGCGGGCGGGCGAGGAGGCGCACGCGCGCGTCCCGCTGGGCGACTGCCTCGACTGCGGCGTCGGTCCCGTCCGTGGAGCCGTCGGAGGCGACGACGACGTCGAGGCGCTCGGGCGGGTAGTCGAGCGCGAGCAGGTTCTCGAGGCGGCGCGCGATTACCTCCTCCTCGTCGTGCGCCGCCACGACGACCGTGACCCCGGGCGTCTCGTCCTCCCGGCGGACGGGCCGCGGCCGCAGGCGGGCGAGCGCGGCCGCGATGAGCGGGTAGCCCGCGTGCGTCCAGGCGAGCGCGCCGGCGGCGACCCAGAAGAGCGAGCGGATCACCGTGCGAGCGCCTCCCGGTAAGCGTCCAACGTCGCGTCCGTTACGCGATCCCAGGAGCACAGGGCCGCGATCCTCTCTCGGGCAGCGGACCCGTAGCGGTGGCGAAGTTCCCGGTCCGCAAGCAAGCGTTCGAGTCCAGCGCGTAGCGCGGGTACATCTCCCGGCTCGACGAGGAGCCCCGTTTCCTCGTGCACAACCATGTCAGGGAGTCCGCCGACGGTGGTCGCGACGACGGGCCTGCCGTGCGCCATCGCCTCTGCGCAGACTAGGGCGAAGCCCTCGCTCCGTGACGGACAGACAACGACTGCCGCCTCTTCATAGAGGCGGAGAAGCTCGTTGTGCGGCACCATCCCGAGCGTCGAGGGGACTCGTGAGCGGAGCGGACCATCGCCGACGATGACGACGTTCAAACCCTGAGTTGCCGCGATGAGCTCGTCGATCCCCTTCTCCGGCGAGAGGCGGCCCGCGAAGAGCACGTGAGGCGGGTCCGACTCCTCGGCGGCGCTCTCAGGCAGATGAATCCCGTTCGGGATCACGACCATACGAGGCGCGCCGGCCTGCCGAACCGCTCGCGCAAGAGCGTTGGAAACGCAAATAACCACCCCGGCACGCCGCAGGATGAACGCCACCAGCCGCGGGACGTGTCGGGCGAGGTGCAGGTCATCAAGACGCCCGGCGGAGCCTGACCCGTGGAGCGTCACCACGAACGGGCGTCGGGCGAATGCGGCGACAACAGCACCTGCGAGCCAGTGGGCATGCACGAGATCGGCGTCGCGGGCTGCGCGTCGCAGCGCCCGAATCATCGAAGCAAGCAGGAGCGGGGCGACCCAGGGACGCCTCTTGAGATGGCCGACGACGCCTCGGCCTTCCTTGCCGAGGCCGTAGTCCCGGTAGACGCCCGGGGCGACAACCTGGACTTGGATCCCTCGGTTGCGTAGCTGCTCGACGGCGTCGTAGACGAAGCGGCCCTCGAAGTCCTCTGGGTGGCGTGGGTAGGAGGTTGTGAAGACAGCAACCTTCATCGCGTTCGTGTGTCCATCAGACCGCGCGCGACGGTACCACAGCGCCAAAACTGCCTATGCCGCAGAAGACAGCCGAGGTGAAAGCTCATCATCGGCCGGAGCGCACCTAGGATGACAGCATGACCGTGGCGCTCGTCACCGGCGGGGCTGGGTTTCTCGGCTCCCACCTTTGCGACTACCTGCTCGCGCGCGGCGATCGTGTCCTGTGTGTCGACAACCTCGACACCGGCACGCTGGCGAACGTCGCTCACATCCGTGACGAGCGCTTCACCTTCATGAACCGCGACATCACCGAGCCGCTCTTCCTCGACGAGCCGGTGGATGTGGTCTTCCACCTCGCCAGCCCTGCGAGCCCAATCGACTACCAGCGGCTCCCGCTCCATACCCTCAAGGTCGGCTCATACGGGACCCACAACATGCTCGGGCTCGCGAAGTTCAAGCGCGCCCGATTTCTGCTCGCCTCGACGAGTGAGGTGTACGGCGACCCCCAGGTGCATCCGCAGCCCGAGACGTACTGGGGTCACGTGAATCCGATCGGCCCGCGCGGCGTCTACGACGAGGCCAAACGCTACGCCGAGGCGCTGACCATGGCCTACCACCGCCAGCAGGGCGTGGACAGCTGCATCGCGCGCATCTTCAACACGTACGGATCGCGGATGCGCCCACATGACGGACGGGCAATCCCCACCTTCCTCCGCCAGGCGCGGCAGGGGGAGCCGCTTACGGTTTTCGGGGACGGCTCCCAGACGCGCTCCTTCTGCTATGTCGAGGACCTCGTCCACGGGCTCTCGCTCCTCGCCGCGAGCGGCGAGCACCTCCCCGTCAACCTTGGCAACTCGGAGGAGCAGACGCTTCTGGAGCTTGCACAGGCCGTGCTTCGCGCGTCGCGCTCCCGGAGTGAGATCGTCTTTCAGGCACTCCCCGTCGACGACCCCCAGGTGAGGCAGCCCGACATCACACGGGCGCGCCAGGTGCTGGGCTGGGAACCCGAGATCGAGCTCGAAGACGGTCTCCGGCGCACGATCGCCGCGAGTGTCCCTGAGCTCGGTGACGCGGTGAACCCGACGCCGGGGTCCGGTCCGGGCCGATCTAGGAGCGAAGCCCCGCCTCGTCGAGGTGGGTGAAGACAGCCGACGGGCGGCCGATCGCCTCAAAGGCAAACCCGGCGGCGCGAACGGCCGCCGGGGACATCGAGTGGGTTTACGCTCGCTTATGCCTGGATCAGAGCGACTTGCGGCCGCGTACGCAGAGGCGGTAGCGGAACAGATCGAGCCGCTGGCCTGCGATACGCTCCACGGTCCTGAGACCCCGGAAGAAGCTCGCCCTCCACTCCTGTCGGTCGACGACGAATCCCGCCCACCCGAAGGCCTCCGCCAGCTCCTGGGCGCCGCGGACGCCGATGTGCGTCGGATTCTGTGCGAGGACGAGCTCGCGGGCCTTAAGGCGCTCGACCAGGTGACGCCGATTTGGTGTGTACACGGAAAGCGTCCCGCCTCGGACGAGCACGCGGTTCGCCTCGGCGAGCATGGCGGCGAAGGCCGAGTCGTCGAGATGCTCGACTAGATCGGCTGCGACGGCCTTGTCGAAGGAGCCGTCGCCGTAGGGAAGCGCGGTGACGTCGGCTTGTTGGAAGCGGAGCTTCGGGAAGAGTGAGGACGCGGTCTCGACTGCGAGCGGCTCGGAGTCGATCCCGATCGTCTCGCAGCCGAAGGACGAGAGGTAGTGGGTGATCGCGCCTGCGGCGCAACCGAGGTCGAGAACGCGGTCGCCCGGTGCTGGCTCAACGAGATCACGGACGGCGGCGAGGCGAAGCTCGGTCCACGGAGTACGGTCGAGATACTCGCGCGCCATGGTCTCCATGAAGCGGCGGTCGTACTCCGCCGGTGCCCGCCCGATGAAAGCGAGTCTCACGGCAGGCCTCTTGGCCCGGCTCGCGCCCGTCGCGCGAGCACGAGCGGCACGGCGAACGCGAGCACGGCGAGGGCGACGAAGTAGTACATCTGCATGGTGAGGTAGAAGGCGTTCGCCGCGAGCGTCCCGACCACGGCCGCGGTGATCCCCCAGGCGACCGCGCGGAGCCCCGCCGCGCCCGGGTCGCCGTCGGAGGCAAGCAGCCCCCCGAGCCTACGGGCCGCTCCGAGCCGCGCGAAGAGGTAGACGAGGTAGGCGACGACGAGGACGCCGCCCACG
>JBOHAK010000521.1:0-2362 GCA_050697795.1 Gaiellaceae bacterium | reverse complement strand
AGGTCGTTGTCGATCCCGGCGAAGCCCGGGCTCATGCTGCGCTTGAGGACGACGACGTTGGCCGACTGGTCGACGTTGAGGATCGGCATTCCGTACAGCGGGCTCTCGGGGTCATCGCGCGCGGCCGGGTTGGTGACGTCGTTGGCGCCGATGATGAGCGCGACGTCGGTGCGTGGGAACTCCGGGTTCACCTCCTCCATGTCGTAGAGCTGCGGGTACGGCACGTTCGCCTCGGCGAGGAGGACGTTCATATGGCCCGGCATTCGTCCGGCGACCGGGTGGATGGCGTACTTGACGTCCACGCCGCGCTGCTCGAGGAGATCGGCGAGCTCGCGCACGTTGTGCTGCGCCTGCGCGACCGCGAGGCCGTAGCCCGGGACGACCACGACCCGGCTCGCGTAGGCGAGCATGACCGCGGCGTCCTCGGCCGTCACCTCCCGGTAGCTCTTCCCGTCGGCGGAGGCGGCCGGGCCGCCCGCGGCAGCGGGCGCCGGGGCGCCGAACGCGCCGAAGAGGACGTTGGCGAGCGAACGGTTCATCGCCCGGCCCATGAGGACCGTGAGCAGCGTTCCCGAGGCGCCGACGAGCGTCCCTCCGATGATGAGCGCCGTGTTCTCGAGCACGAAGCCGGCCGACGCGGCCGCCAGCCCGGTAAAGGCGTTGAGGAGCGAGATGACGACCGGCATGTCCGCCCCGCCGATGGGGAGGACGAGCAGGACGCCGAAGATGAGCGCGCCGGCGAGCAGGACGACCGCCCAGGGGCCCGCCTCGGTCGCTCCGGCCGCGATGCCGACGCCGACGAGCCCGGCGAAGAGGAGCCCGTTCACGACCTGCTGCGCCGGGAACACGAGCGGTCTCCCCGGGAGGAGCTCCTGCAGCTTGCCGAACGCGACGAGGCTCCCCGAGAAGCTGATCGACCCGACGAGCGCGGAGAAGAGGATGGCGCCCATCGTGTCGGGATCGACGTGGCCGCCGGGCGGCGTCAGCCGGTGGAACTCGGCCGCCGCGATCAGGGCCGCCGCTCCGCCGCCGACCCCGTTGAAGAGGGCGACCATCTGCGGCATGGCGGTCATGCGGACGCGGCGGGCCGAGACCACGCCGATCACGGTCCCGACGGCGACGCCGATCGCGATGAGCCAGTAGGAGTCCACGTCTGGGTGCAGGAGCGTGAAGAGGAGGGCGACCGCCATGCCGACGGCCGCGACGACGTTCCCGGAGCGCGCCGTCGCCGGCGACGAGAGCCGCTTGATCCCGACGATCAGGAGGACTCCCGCGGCGAGGTAGGCGACGTTGATCGTCGTCAGGGAGAGGGCGACCGTCATTCCTGCTCGCGCTCGCCCGGCTTGCGCTTGAACATCTCGAGCATGCGGTCGGTGACGAGGAACCCGCCGACGACGTTGATCGTCCCGAAGACGACCGCCACGAAGGCGAGCACCTGCTCGAGCGTCGAGTCGGCCGAGCCGGCGATCAGCATCGCCCCGACGAGCACGATGCCGTGGACCGCGTTCGTGCCGGACATGAGCGGCGTGTGCAGGAGCGTCGGCACGCGCGAGATGAGCTCGAAGCCGAGGAAGACGGCGAGCACGAACACCGTGATGCTCGTGAGGAGCGACGAGCTCACGCGCTCTCCCGCATGACCTTGCCGCCGTGGGCGACGCAGGTCCCGCGCACGATCTCGTCCTCGAAGTCCAGCGCGAGCTCCCCGTCGCGGACGAGGAGCGAGAGGAAGGCCTGCACGTTCCGCGAGTACATCTGGCTCGCGTGCACCGGCATCGTTGCCGGGACGTTCGTGAGGCCGACGATCGTCACGCCGTCCGAGACGATCGTCTCGCCCGGCTGCGTCGCGGCGCAGTTCCCGCCGGCCTCGGCCGCGAGGTCGACGATCACCGACCCGGTGCGCATCCCGCGTACGCCCGCCTCCGTGATGAGCTCCGGAGCGGGCCGCCCGGGGACGAGCGCCGTGGTGATGACGGCGTCCGACTCCGCCGCGTGGCGGGCGATCAGCTCCTGCTCGCGCGCGTGCTGGTCCTCCGCGAGCGCGACAGCGTAGCCGCCCACCCCCTCGGCGCCCTCGACGTCGAGCTCGAGGAATGTCGCGCCGAGGCTCTCGACCTGCTCCTTCACGACCGGGCGCACGTCGAAGGCGGCCACGACCGCCCCGAGCCGGCGCGCGGTGGCAATCGCCTGCAGGCCCGCGACGCCCGCCCCGAGGACCAGCACCTTGGCGGGCGGGATCGTGCCGGCCGCCGTCGTGAGCATGGGGAAGAACTTGCCCAGGTGCTCGGCGGCGAGCAGGGCGGCCTTGTACCCGGAGACGGTGCTCTGCGACGAGAGCGCGTCCATCGGCTGTGCCCGTGTGACG
>JBOHAK010000520.1:0-7167 GCA_050697795.1 Gaiellaceae bacterium | reverse complement strand
CGCGACCGCCGCGAGCGCGAGGCCGCCGCCCGCCGTCGCCGCCCCGCCCACGAGCAGGAGACGGTCGCCGACGGCCGCCTCCAGCCAGTGCCCCAGGCTTCGCCCCGTGACCATCGCGGCGGCGAAGAGACCCGGGCCGAGGCCGCCCACGGCGGGCGAGGCGTCCAGCTCCGTCTCGAGGAAGAGGGCGCTCCAGTTCTCGATCCCGCTCTCGACGACGAACGCCACGCCGCAGAGGACGCCGAGCAGGACCAGGTGCCGCGAGAGCCGGAGCCGCCGGTCGGCGCGTGGTCCCGGAGCCGCGCCGGCGTGTCCGCGGTTCAGGAGCGCCGTGGCGAAGAGGAGGACGGCGGTGCCGGCGAGGACGGCGACCGGCTCCGCCCCGGCCGCGCGCGCGAGGCCGACCGACACGGCGGCGACCAGGAAGCCGGCCGAGAAGGCCGCGTGTGCGAGCTGCATGACCCGCTGCCCGCCCGAGGCCTCGAGACCGCTGGCGGCGACGTTGATGACGACGTCGAGCGCCCCGGAGGTCGCCCCGACGAGCACGAGCGCGAGGGCGAGCTGAGGCACCGAGCCGGCGAGGCCGGGCAGGAGCGCCGCCACGCCGAAGAGCACGAGCGCCGCCGGCATTGCCCGCGCGCCGACCCGGTCGACCAGCCGGCCGGTGAGGAGCATCGCCGGCAGGGCCGCGAGGCCGACGGCGAGGAGCGCCGCGCCGAGCTCGGCGACGGAGGCGTCCACCTGCTCCTTGACGTCCGGCAGGAGCACACCCCACGCGCCCCAGTAGACGCCGAAGGCCCCGAAGGCGAGCAGCGTGCCGAGGCGCCTCACCCGGCTCGTCGCTGGCGGGCCGCTTCGAAGAGGGCCACCCCGGCGGCGACGCTCACGTTCAGCGACTCGACGCTCCCAGCGAGCGGGATCGCGAAGGCGTCGTCGCAGACGCGCCGCACCCCGGGCCGCAACCCTCGTCCCTCGGCGCCGAAGACGAGCGCCGCGCCCGTCGCGAGGTCGGCCGACCAGACGGGCGTGTCGGCGTCGCCTGCCGCTGCCCACACCCAGAGGCGCGGCCCCTTGATCTCCTCGAGGTAGCGCGCCAGGTTGACGACGACCGCGACGGCCAGGTGCTCGACGGCGCCCGCCGAGGCCTTGCAGACGGCCGGCGTCACCCGCGCCGCGTTGCGCTCCGTGACGACGACGCCGCTCGCCGCCGCGCCCTCGGCGCTGCGGCAGACCGCGCCGAGGTTCTGCGGGTCGGTCACCTGGTCGAGACAGACGACGAGCGGCGTCCCGCCGGCGGCGAGCTCGTGCGCCTCCGCGTAGCGGTAGGGCTCGCAGAACGCGACCACGCCCTGGTGGTCCCTCGTCTGCGCCGCCTCGGTGAGCCGACCCTCCCGGTGCACCTGCAGCCGGAGGCCCGCGATCTCCCGCAACCACGGCTCGGCCGCGAGCGCGCGCTCGGTGACGAGCAGCTCGAGGAGCTGGCGCTTCCCGGCGCGCAGCACCTCGCGTACGGGGCGGCGGCCGTAGACGAGCTCTCGGGTCACGTGCGCGGGATCAGCCGGAATCCGTCAGGGGAGTCCTGCACCTCCCACCCGAGGCGCTCGATCTCGGCGCGGAGCTCGTCGGCGCGTCCGAAGTCGCGCGCGCCACGGGCCTCCTCGCGTTCCTCGGCGAGCCGGGTGACCCCGGGCGGCGCCTCGCCGGCCTGCTCGAGGCCGAGCCCGAAGATCGCGAGTCCGCGCTCGAGAAGCTCGAGCTCGCCCGCCGAGCGCCACGCGTGGAGGATCGAGAGCGCGAGCGGCGTCGAGAAGTCGTCGTCGAGCGCGGCGGCGAACTGCTCCCAGGAGGGCACTCCCTCGCCGGGGCGCTCGACGACCCGGAATGCCGTCCGGAGGTCCTGCGCCTGCTTGCCGGCCGCTTCGAGAGCCTCGTCGGAGTACTCGAGCGGACTCCGGTAGTGGCCCGTGAGGAAGAAGAGGAGGATCGCGTCGCGGCCGTGAGCCTCGAGCGCGTCCCGCAGCGAGACGATGTTGCCGACCGACTTCGACATCTTCTCCTCGGCGAGCTCGAGCATCCCGTTGTGAGCCCATAGGCGGGCGAACTCGCGGCCCGCGCCGCGCGACTGCGCGAGCTCGTTCTCGTGGTGCGGGAAGCGCAGGTCGAGGCCGCCGCCGTGGATCTCGAACTCGGGGCCGAGGAGCTTCTCGGCCATCGCCGAGCACTCGATGTGCCAGCCCGGCCGGCCGGCGCCCCAGGGCGAGTCCCACGAGCTGTCCTCGCCCGGCTTCGTGGCCTTCCAGAGCGCGAAGTCGCGCTGGTCCTCCTTCAGGTCGCTCGGCTCCTGGGCGACCATGTCGTCGAGCTTCGCGCCGGATAGCGAGCCGTAGTCCGGGTAGCTCGCGACGCGGAAGTAGACGTCCCCCTGCGACTCGTACGCGAGCCCGCGCCCGACGAGCTCCTCGATGAGGGCGACGATCTCGGGAATCGTCTCCGAGGCGAGGGGTTCGTGGTCGGGCCGGCCGATCGCGAGCGCCTCGGTGTCCTCCAGGTACCAACGGGTGGCCTGTTCGGCCAGCTCCGCGCTGCCGATCCCCCGCCCGTCGGCCGCCTCGTAGATCTTGTCGTTCACGTCGGTGATGTTCTCCACGAGCGTGACGTCGTAGCCCTGCGACTCGAGCCAGCGCTTCAGCCAGATGAAGACGACGTACGGCCGCGCGTTGCCGACGTGGATCCGCTGGTAGACGGTCGGGCCGCAGACGTACATGCGGATCGGCCCGGGCGGCGGCGGCAGCTCTTCCTTGCGGCGGGTGAGGGAGTTGTAGAGCAGCACCCGCGCGTTATAACGGTTCGGGCGTTCTCGCTACGTCGCTCTCGTGGCCTCGAACTGCGCCTCTTCGGTCGAGCCCTCGAGCGCCAGCGTGGAGCTCTCGCCGCCCGAGACCGCCTGCGCGACCAGGTCGAACCAGCCGGCGCCGACCTCGCGCTGGTGGCGCGTGGCCGTGTAACCCTCGGCCTCGAGCTCGAACTCCCGCTCCTGCAGGCGCACGTAGGCCGTCATGCCCTCGGCCGCGTAGCCGCGCGCGAGCTCGAACATCGACGCGTTGAGCGCGTGGAAGCCCGCGAGCGTGATGAACTGGAACCGGTAGCCGAGCGCTGCGAGCTCCTGCTGGAAGCTCGCGATCTCCTCGTCCGAGAGATGGCGCCTCCAGTTGAACGAGGGTGAGCAGTTGTAGGCGAGAAGCTTCCCCGGGAACCGCTCGCGGATCGCCCCGGCGAACTCGCGCGCCTCGCCGAGGTCCGGCGTGGACGTCTCGCACCAGATCAGGTCGGCGAAGGGCGCGTAGGCGAGGCCGCGCGTGATGGCCGACTCGATGCCGCCCGCCACGCGGAAGTAGCCCTCGGGCGTGCGTTCGCCGGTGAGGAACTCGTAGTCGCGCTCGTCGACCTCGCTCGTCAGGAGCGTGGCGCTGAGCGCATCCGTGCGCGCGACGAGCAGCGTGGAGACGCGGCACACGTCGGCGGCCAGGCGCGCGGCGGAGAGGGTGCGCACGAACTGCGCCGTCGGAACCAGCACCTTGCCGCCCAGGTGGCCGCACTTCTTCTCGGACGCGAGCTGGTCCTCGAAATGGACGCCCGCCGCGCCCGCTTCGATCATCGTCCGCATGAGCTCGAAGGCCTGCAGCGGGCCGCCGAAGCCGGCCTCCGCGTCCGCGACGATCGGCGCGAGCCAGTACCGCCCGTTGCCGCCTTCCGAGTGCTCGATCTGGTCGGCGCGCAGGAGCGCGGCGTTCAGCCGCCGGACGAGCGCGGGCGCGCTGTTCGACGGGTAGAGGCTCTGGTCGGGGAACGTCTGCCCCGCGAGGTTCGCGTCCGCGGCGACCTGCCAGCCCGACAGGTAGATCGCCTTCAGGCCCGCCTTCACCATCTGGACAGCCTGGCCGCCCGTCAGCGCGCCGAGCGCCGCGACGTAGGGCTCCTCCCTGAGGAGCTCCCAGAGGCGTTCAGCGCCCAGGCGGGCGAGCGTGTGCTCCACCTGCACCGACCCGCGGAGGCGCTCGACGTCCTCCTCGGTGTACGGCCTCTCGATGCCTTCCCAGCGTTCCATGCCGCAGTCCTTTCCTAGTCGATGAGCTCGTAGGCGGGGATGGTGAGAAACTCGGGGAGCTCTTCGGACAGCGCGACCGCGTCGAAGAGGGCACGTGCATCCGCCCAGCGCCCTTCGCCGGCCTCGGCCAGCTCCGCTTCCTCGAACGCGACCACGGTGTCGCGCTCGATCCGCCCGTGCCGCAGCCACTGCCAGATCTGCGAGCGCGAGATCTCGGCCGTGGCCGCGTCCTCCATGAGGTTGTCGATGGCGACGGCCCCCGTTCCCCGGAGCCAGGACTCCAGGTAGCGGAGGCCGACGCTCGCATTGGCGCGCACGCCCTCGTCGGTGATCTCGCCCTCGGGCACGCGCACGTCGAGGAGATCGCCCGCCGCGACGTCGACCTCCTCGCGCAGGCGCTCGACCTGGTTGGGCCGCTCGCCGAGCACCCCGTCGAACTCCTCCGTCGCCACCGGGACGAGGTCCGGATGGGCGACCCACGTGCCGTCGAAGCCGTTGCCGGCCTCGCGCTGCTTGTCCTCGCGGACCTTCGCGAGCGCGACCTCGTTGACCTCGGGGTCGCGCCGGCTGGGGACGAACGCAGCCATGCCGCCCATGGCGTGCGCCCCGCGCCGGTGGCACGTCTTGACGAGCAGGTCCGTGTAGGCGCGCATGAAGGGGACGGTCATCGTCACCTGCGCGCGATCGGGGAGCACGAACTCCGGCCGGTGCCGGAACTTCTTGATGACGCTGAAGATGTAGTCCCAGCGGCCGGCGTTGAGGCCCGCCGAGTGCTCGCGCAGCTCGTAGAGGATCTCTTCCATCTCGAACGCGGCGAGGATCGTCTCGATGAGGACGGTCGCCTTGATCGAGCCGCCCGGCAGGTCGAGGCGCTCCTCCGTGAAGTCGAAGACGTCGTTCCAGAGGCGGGCCTCGAGGTGGCTCTCGAGCTTGGGGAGGTAGAGGTACGGGCCGCTGCCCTTCTCGAGCAGGCGGCGGCCGTTTCGGAAGAGGTGGAGCCCGAAGTCGAAGAGGCCGCCGGCGACCGGCTCGCCGTCGATCACCACGTGGCGCTCGGGGAGGTGCCAGCCTCGCGGGCGGACGAGCAGGACGGCCGGGTCGTCACCGAGCCGGTAGGTCTTCTCGCCGGTGTCGAGCTCGATCGTGCGCTCGATCGCATCGGTGAGGTTCGCCTGGCCCTCGACGCAGTTGCGCCAGGTCGGCGAGTTGGCGTCCTCGAAGTCGGCCATGAAGCAGCGCGCACCCGAGTTGAGCGCGTTGATGACCATCTTGCGGTCGACCGGCCCGGTGATCTCCACGCGGCGGTCCTGCAGGTCGGGCGGGACGGGCGCCACGCGCCAGTCGCCCTCGCGCACCTCCCGCGTCCCGGGCAGGAAGTCGGGGAGCTCGCCGGCGTCGAGCTGCCCCTGGCGCTTAGCCCTCGCGGCGAGCAGGGCGCGACGCGTGCCGTCGAAACGTCGGTGCAGCTCGGCGACGAACGCGAGCGCCTCGGCGGTCAGAACCTCGTCGTCCCTCCCCTCGCGGGGTGCAAGGAGCTCCACCCCGCCCAGGACCTCGGTTCCGGTCACGATCGTCCTAGTCGCGGTCGTGGTCGCGTTCGCACCACTCGGGGCAGGTGCACTCGGCCAGCTCCGCCGTGGTCAGGACGATGACCGACGCATCCGCGCGGGCGAGCTCCCGCGCGTCCCGCTCGTCCCTTGCCGCCGTCTGGATGGTCGCTGTCCGCATCAGCCCTTGTGCCTCCACAGTACGCATGAATCTAGGTATTCACCAAATCGTTTCTTTCGATGCCTGATATAAAAGAGTTCTATGGCGATGCTGTCCCAGATCCAAGCGTTCGTCGAGATCGCCCGGACGAGGAACATGAGCCGGGCCGCGGAGGCCCTCTACCTGACGCAGCCGGCCCTCACGGCTCGCCTCCATCGCCTCGAGGGCGACCTGGGTGCGCGACTCTTCGTGCGCACGCCGCGGGGGATGAGGCTCACGGAGGCCGGGGCGGCCTTCCTCCCGCACGCCGTCAAGGCGCTCGACAGCCTCGCCGACGGCCGGCGGCTCGTGAACGCCTTCGAGCGGGGCGGGGCCGGGCGGCTCGCGCTCGGGGCCGCCCCCGCGGTCTCGACCTACGTCCTGCCGCAGATCCTCAAGCGCTTCTCGATCGGCCATCCGCGGGTGAGCGTCAGCGTGAGGACCGGCCACTCGGAGGAGGTGCTCGACCTCGTCCTCAGGGAGCAGGTCGACATCGGGCTCGTCCGCGCGCTCCGGCATCCGGACATCGTGACGACGCCGCTCTACGAGGACCGCCTCATCCTCGTCACCGACTCCGCTCATCGCTTCGCCTCGCGGAGCGGCATCCGGCTCGAGGAGATCGCCCGCGAGCAGCTCGTCCTCTTCGACCGTACCTCCAGCTACACGGAGCTGACGAACGCGCTCTTCCGGGGCGCCGGAGTGCAGCCCGAAAGCGTGATGGAGCTGGACAACATCGACGCCGCGAAGAAGATGGTGCAGGAGGGCTTCGGCGTCGCGCTCCTGCCCCAGAGCGCCGTCGCCGGCGAGCTCGAGGCGGGCATCCTGAGCCGGGTCGAGGTGGAGGACGCCGAGCCGGTCCGCCGGCAGATCGTCGCCGTCCGCCGCCGGGACGGCGGCGCGCCGACGGGCGCCGTCCAGGCCTTCATGGCCACCCTGCGGGAGCTCCAGCCCGAGCTCGGGCGCTAGGAAGCGCCCGTGCGGCGCAGCGCCTCGTCGCGTGGGAGGGCGACGAGGACTGCCCAGAGCTCGGGGCCCCGCTCGGCGCCGGTGAGCGCGAGCCGCAGGGCGCGGAGGTCGCCGCCGACCGCCTTGAGCTCGCGGACGACGGCCTTCGCCTGCTCCTTGTCCAGGTCGCCGCCCGCCGCCCCGCGGAGCTCGCGGAAGCGCGCCAGGGTCTCCGGCGAGCGGGTCGGGGACGGCGCCGGGGGAGCTTCCAGCCGCTCCGCGATGGCGCGGGCCTCGACGAGGTCGTGGGCGCCTCGGAGCGCGGGCCCGAGCCTCCCGGCCGCGCCGACGCGGGCGGCGAGCTCCTCGTC
>JBOHAK010000519.1:0-3401 GCA_050697795.1 Gaiellaceae bacterium | reverse complement strand
ACAGACATCAACCAGATCTCGTACGTGCCGGCGCGCGACGAGGCCGTCGACTTCAGCGACTCCTACTTCGACGTCGAGCAGGCCGTGGTCGTCCTCAAGAACTCCGAGTTCGCGGACGCCGTGTCGCTCGCCGAGCTCAGCGACGCCAAGCTCGGCGCCCAGGTGGGGACGACGAGCTACGACGCCATCCTCGACACGATCCAGCCGGACCAGGATCCATCGGTCTACGACCGAAACGACGACGCCGTCAACGCGCTCAGGAACGGCCAGATCGACGGCATCGTCGTCGACTACCCGACCTCGCTCTTCATCACCGCGGTCCAGGCGCCGAACGCCACGACGATCGGCCGGCTGCCCGCCGAGGGACAGGAGTACTTCGGCCTCGTCTTCGAGGAGGGCAACCCTCTCCGCGACTGCGTCAACGAGGCGATCGCGTCCCTGCGGGAGTCGGGCACGCTCGACGAGATAGCGCAGGAGTGGATCGAGGGCTCCGCGCCGCCCATCCTCGAGTAACGAGGGGGCTCTGAGCCGTGACGGCCCCGGGCCGCTCGCGCAGCATCCTCGTGGCGCTCGCCAGCACGATCGTCTTCGCGGTCGTCGCGGTGCTCGTGATCACGAACGCGCCCGGCTGGCCCGAGGTGAAGCGATCGTTCTTCGACGGCGACGTCTTCGGCGAGTCGCTCTCGGTCATCCCCGAGGCGTTTCTCCTGAACGTGAAGATCTTCCTCGTCGCCGAGGCGGTCATCCTCGTCGCGGCGCTGGGCCTCGCCATCCTGCGGAGCCTGCCGGGCCCCGTGTTCTTCCCCCTGCGGGCGCTCGCCGTCGTCTACGCGGATCTCTTTCGCGGCGTGCCGACGATCCTCGTCATCTACCTGCTCGGCTTCGGCGTCCCCGCCCTCCAGATCTCGGGCGTGCCGAACGACCCCCTCTTCTGGGGCGTCGTCGCCCTCATCCTCGTCTACTCGGCCTACGTCTCCGAGGTGTACAGGGCCGGCATCGACTCCGTGCACCCGAGCCAGGAGGCCGCCGCCCGCTCGCTCGGGCTCTCGCGCGCGAGTGCCCTGCGCTTCGTCGTACTCCCGCAGGCCGTGCGCCGGGTCATCCCACCGCTCCTGAACGACTTCATCGGCCTGCAGAAGGACACGGCGCTCGTGGCGCTGCTCGGGCCGGTCGAGGCCTTTCGCCAGTCGCAGATCGAGGTCGCCTCGACGTTCAACTACACGCCGTACGTCGTCACCGCGATCATCTTCATCCTCCTGACCATCCCGCTCGCGCGGCTGACCGACTGGCTCGTCGCACGCGACCGCCGACGCCTGCTGGCCGCCGGGGGACTGCGATGAGCGCCGCCGCTCCCGCCCTCGTCCTCGACGGCGTGCACAAGTCGTTCGGGCGGAACGAGGTGCTGCGCGGCATCGACCTGACGCTCGCCCCGCACGAGGTCGTCTGCCTGATCGGCGCATCTGGCTCGGGCAAGTCGACGCTCCTGCGCTGCGTGAACCTGCTCGAGCCGGTGGACGCCGGGCGGATCGTCGTGGGCGGGACGGAGACCACGGCGCCGCGCACCGACGTGAACGCCGTGCGGCGCGGTATCGGGATCGTCTTCCAGGCGTTCAACCTCTTTCCGCACATGACCGTGCTGCGGAAAGTAACGCTGGCCCCGACGCGTGCCCTCGGCCTGGCGCGGGCCGACGCCGAGGCGCAGGCGCTCGAGCTCCTCGAGCGCTTCGGCCTCGCCGACAAGCGCGACGAGTACCCGGACCGGCTCTCCGGCGGTCAGCAGCAGCGGGTCGCGATCGTCCGCGCGCTCGCGATGCGGCCCGAGCTCATGCTGCTCGACGAGGTGACGAGCGCGCTCGACCCCGAGCTCGTCGCCGAGGTCCTGAACGTGATCCGCGAGCTGGCCGAGGGCGGTATGACGATGCTGATCGCCACGCACGAGATGGGCTTCGCGCGCGACATCGCCGACCGCGTGTGCTTTCTCGACGCGGGCCTCATCCTCGAGCAGGGCGACCCGGAGGCGATCTTCACGGCGCCGCAGGAGCCGCGGACACAGCAGTTCCTCCAGCGCATCATCGACGCCGGCCGCCTCTGAGCGTTCACGCGCGGGCTAGAGCCGGACGAGCTGCGCGGTGAAGCGGAAGACGCGTCCGTCGTCGAGCGGGCGGCCCAGGCACGAGTACGAGGGCGGGCCGACGGAGCGCCAACAGGACGTCCGGACGCTCCCGTTCGAGAGCACGAGGTGGACGCGGGCCACCTGGCGGCGCCCGAACGGGGCGCCCCAGCTGATCCGGCCGCTCGCGCTCTGGTTCAGCCGCTTGTGCGTCATCGTGCCGTTCCGGTTGACGACGACCACGGTCGCGCGCGCGCCGTACCTCGGGAGCTGGAAGGCGAGCCGAAGCCGGGCGTTCGCCGGGGCCCCGGAGGACGGCTGGAAGCTGAAGAAGCGGGCCGCGAGGTGGTTGATCCGCCAGGACCTCCACGGAATGCTCCGGTTTTTCGGCCCGATGCTGTAGGCGGCCGTGCGCGGCGGTACGGGGTACCCGGCCGTCGCGGCGTCGTCGTAGTCGCGCAGCCGGTTGGCCGTCACGAAGCGGGCGAACGCGTTGCGGAAGACGTGCCCGCGCTGCGCCAGCTCGGTCCGGGCGGCCTGGAGGGAGTACTGGTCGCCGAAGGCGGCGCCGGCGCTCGCGTCGGCCCGCTCCCAGACTTCGCGGACGATGGTCGGGTCGTCGCCGGCGATCGTCTCCTCGAGGAAGCGCCAGAAGATCCACGCGCCGTACTCCGAGTCGAAGAACCCGCCCCGGTCGAGCGGCAGGCCGGGCAAGGTGAGAGGGCTCACGGCGCGGAGGAACGAGACGTTGTCGTCGACGGCCGGGTAGACGGTCTCCTCGATGTTGGTCGCGGTGCCCTCGAGCAGCCAGACGTCCTCCAGCCAGTCGTAGGCGAACTGCGACGCGTGGTTGAACTCGTGCGCCGACGTCACCTGGAGGAACTCCTGCGGCGTGTGGGCCGTGCCGAACTGGCCCGGGGCGTAGTCGTCGTCCACGACGCAGTACGCCCATACGTCGAAGTCGTCTGGGTCGCTCACGTCCGGGTCGTCGCTCGTGCAGTAGCCGAAGGCGTCGGAGCCGATGTCGTCCAGGTAGACGTCGAGCCGGTCGTCGTCGCCCAGGACACCGTCCGGGAGCGGCGGCCGGTAGCCGATCTGCCCGATCTCGTGCGCCCACGCCTCCTCCCAGGTCGCGAGCGTCAGGTCGACCCAGTCCAGGACGCCGTTCGCAGGGCTCACGTCGTCGGGGCTGGGCGCGTCCGAGGTGGAGTCCACCCAGTGCACGCAGACGCCGGTGCCGGGCAGGGCGCTGCAGACGGGGCTGCCCGCCGCCTCGGTGACGGTCCAGCCG
>JBOHAK010000518.1:0-1667 GCA_050697795.1 Gaiellaceae bacterium | reverse complement strand
GCGCGAGCGTCTGCGGGCCGCCGAAGACCGCCTCTACCTCCTCCGCGAGCGCGTCCTCGAGCCGCGCGACGTCGGTGCGCGCCTCGAGCCGCCGGACGAGCTCGGCCGTCGCCGGGACGCCTACGTCGCCGGCGATCAGCGCCTCTTCGAGTCGCTCCCACGCTTCCTCGTCCCCCGTGTCGAAGGCCGCCTCGGCGAGCTGATCGGTGAGCGCGCGGCGGCTCTTGCCGAGCGAGTCGCGGAGGCGTGTGAAGAGGCCCTGCCCCTCCGCCTCGGTCTCCCTCACGTCCTCGTCGTCGCCGAGTAGCTCGGCCCAGCTTCGTGCCATTAGTGCCTCTCCCGGCAATGCTCGTCGGCCTCTGGCCCGCGTTCACGCGGCGCCAGAGCCCACCCTCGTCCTTGCCAAGGCGTCCAGCCTTGGCCGCGGACGAGTGCGACCTCTGGCTTGGTGCTCGCGACCCAGAAGCTCGACAGCATTACCGGAAGAGGCACACGCAAACGTTAGCCTCCGTCCATGGCGACATGGGAGGACGTGCGCCGGCTGGCCGCGGAGTTCCCTGACGCCGAGGAGAGCACCGTCTACCTGAACGAGGCGTTCAAGCTCCGCGGGAAGGCGTTCGCCTGGATGAGCCCGCACGAGAAGGGCGCCCTCGTCACGAGGGTCGATCCCGACGAGCGTCCGTTCCTGATCGCGTCACAGCCGGAGCTCTACTTCGTGACACCGCACTACGAGGCGCACCCGATGGTGCTCATCCGCCTCGAGACCGCCGGCGACGAGGAACTGCGCGCGCGGATTGAAGACTCGTACGACCTGCTGTCACGCTGAGGCTGCGAGCGTGTCCTCGCGTGGGAGGCGCCGCGACACGATCTGAGAGACGCCGTCGCCGCCCATGGTCACCCCGTAGAGGACGTCCGCGGCCTCCATCGTCCGCTTCTGGTGGGTGACGACGATGAACTGCGCGCTGTCCGCGTAGCGGCGCAGCAGCTCGACGAAGCGCCCGATGTTCGTATCGTCCAGCGCAGCCTCGACCTCGTCGAGGAGATAGAAGGGGTGCGGACGCGCGAGGAACAGCGCGAACAAGAACGAGATCGCGCCGAGCGCCTTCTCGCCGCCGGAGAGCAGCGACAGGCGCGTGACGCGCTTGCCCGCCGGCCGCAGCTCGATCTCGATCCCGGGCTCGACGTCCTCGTCGTCGCCGGCCAGCTCCGGCTCGGTCAGCCGTAGCCGTCCCTCCCCGCCTGGAAACAGCGTGCCCGCGACCTCCGAGAAATGGCGCTCGACGGCCGAGAACGTCTCGGCAAACCGCCTCTCGACGGTCTCGGTCAGCTCGTTCCGCAGGTCGGCGAGCTCCTTCAGGCTCTGCTCCAGGTCGGCGCGCTGCTCTGCGAGCTCGGTGACCCGCTCCTTCTCACGCTCGTACTCCTCCTTGGCCAGCGGATTGACGCTGCCGAGGCTCTCGCGCCTGCGCTCGAGCCGGACGAGCTTCGCCGCCAGCTCTTCCGGGTCGTCTCCCTCGGCCGGGTCCGCGCCGGCCTCCGCGATCCGCCGCTCGAGCTCCTTGGCCTCAGCGGCGATCGTGGCGAGCTCGACCTCGACCGCCGAGGCTCGCTCGCCGGCCTCCGCGGCTGCGCGCCTCAGCTCCGCCTCGCGCCCGCCGAGCTCCCGC
>JBOHAK010000517.1:0-13245 GCA_050697795.1 Gaiellaceae bacterium | reverse complement strand
GGTGGCGCGCGCGGCGGCGACGGTGGCCGCGCTCGCCGGCGCGGCGACGATCGAGACGGCGCACGTCGCGGAAGCACTCTCCTATCGGCCTCCGCAAGAGCTCGCCACGTGACCTATCCCGTCGTCTCGAGAGGGCGACCCGGCTACCCGGCGCTGCTGCGGGAGCTCCACGATCCTCCTCCGCGGCTCTTCCTCCGCGGGGGCCCGGCCGACCTGCTGGACCTGCCGGCGGTCGCGATCGTGGGCGCTCGGAGCTGCTCCCCGTACGGCGCCCAGGTCGCGCGCGAGCTCGGGCGGGAGCTCGGGGCCGCCGGCGTGGTCGTCGTCAGCGGGCTGGCGCGGGGTGTGGACGGCGAGGCGCACCGCGGCGCTCTCGCCGGGGGTGGGCTGACCGTGGCTGTCCTCGGCTGCGGGATCGACCGTGACTACCCGCGCGCCCATGCCCAGCTCGCCGGTCGGATCGCAGAGAGCGGCGTCCTCGTCTCGGAGTACCCGCCCGGGGTCGAGCCGTCGCCCTGGCGCTTTCCGGCGCGGAACCGCATCGTCGCGGGCCTCGCCCGCGCCACGGTGGTCGTCGAGGCCCGTGAGCGTTCGGGCGCCCTCATCACGGCCGACTTCGCCCTCGAGCTCGGCCGGGAGGTGTTCGCCGTCCCCGGCGAGATCACGTCGGCCCTCTCGGCGGGGACGAACGACCTCATCCGCCAGGGGGCGACCCCGCTCCTCGCGGCGGACGACGTGCTCGAGGCGCTCGGCCTCGAGCGACCGCCACCCCGGGTCCCGGACACCCTCTCGGCCGACGCACGGATGCTGCTCGAGCCCCTGTCCGAGACAGCCCGGACGCTGGACGAGCTGGGGCGTCTGACCGGGCTCGAGAGCGGGGCGCTGGCGGCGGCGCTGACCGAATTGGAGCTCGCCGGCCTCGTGGCGAGCGCGGACGGGGTCTTCCGCTCGACCATGGGAAGGAGGACGATGGCCTAGCCGACGACGACAATCGAGGCTCGAGCCCTAGTCCGGGAACGAGCGAGGCCGCTCGCAGGCGCGCGCGTGCAGGTCGTCGTCGATGTTGCGCCCCGTCACGACGAGGACGACCGGGCCCTCGACGCCCTCGAGCTGCGGCAGGGCGGCGAGGGCGGCGCCCGCGGCTCCCTCGGCGCGGATGCCTGCGCGCGAGTACGCGCCCACCGCACGGGCGATCTCGCGCTCCGAGACGACGAGCATGCGGCTCGCCACTTCGCCGAGGACGTCCACGGCGAGTGGGATGGCCACGCGGACGGCGAGCCCGTCGGCGAACGTCGCGCTGCGCTCGCTCTCGACCGGCCGGCCGGCGCTCCAGGACTCGGCCATCACCGGCGCCTCCTTCGCAGCCACGCCCACGCGCAGCGTCCCCGGCGACCGTGTGCAGACCCGGAGCCCGATGCCGCCCAGGAGGGCGCCGTTCCCGACCGGGACGACCAGCGCCGCCGGTGCCGCGTCGAGCTGGTCGAGGATCTCGTCGGCGATGGCACCGTAGCCCTCGTACTGGGCGGTCTCGGCTCCGTCCTCGAAGAAGGGCAGGTCTTGGGCGGCCGCGTGGCGGCGAGCCTCGTCCTTCGCCTCGTCGAGGTCCGCACCGACGAGCCGAATCTCCGCGCCGAGCTCCTCGACGAGCGTCAGCTTGGTCCTGGTCGCGTCCTCCGGCGCGTAGACGAGCGCGCGCAGGCCGAGGCGCTTCGCCGCCCAGGCCGTTGCCGCGCCGTGGTTGCCCGTCGAGGCGGTGACGACCGTCTCGGCGCCGCGGGCGCGGTAGGCGGTCAGTACCGGCAGGGCGCCGCGCCACTTGAAGGCCCCGAGCTCGTGCACGTCCTCGCGCTTGAGAAAAAGCTGCCCGCCGCGGCCCAACGCGGCCGGAGCGGCCTCGAGGGGGGTCGGAAGCCCGCTCATGAGAAGGACGGGTGGGAGGTCATGCGAAGAGGCGCGCAGGGTTCTCGCACGAGACGGTATCCAGCACGGATCCGCCGAGCCCGTCCAGCGAGCGCAAGGTCGGCGCCGGGTCGATGACGGGCACATCGCTCCCGTAGACGAGCTGCGCGGCGCCGACCGTCTCGAGACAGAGCTCCAGCGCTCGGCGACCGTAGCTCGCCGTGTCGAGGTGCACGTTCGGGGGCGCCGCAACGCCCGCGTTCCCCACGCGGGAGGCCAGGCGCTCGAGCTGGAAGTGAGCCCCGCCCGCCAGGATCGCGAAGACGACCGGGAGGTCCGGGTGGCGCGCGGCGCCCCGTGCGATCCAGCTGAAGTACCCCGCCTGCATCTGGGCGGTGTAGTCGGTGACCGCCGCCCACCAGGGCGGGGCGCCGGGCGGCGCCGGCCCTGGCGCGCCGGGGTGGACGAAGAGCACGCCGTCCGTGCGCACGAGCTCACGCGGGAGGTCGCCGAGCCCGCCGACGAGCGCACCCGCCGACACGCAGGCGCCTGCGAACCCCGGAAGGCACTCGCCGGCCGCAAGGGCCCGGAGTCGGCCGCCGGCGGCGGCGAGGACGTCGCGCATCCCCGCGTGGTAGGCGTCGCGGAGCTCCGGGTGAGCCTCCGTCTCCATCGTGGGCGCGAGAGAGACGACGGCGACGTCGATCCCGTGACGGTCGAGCAGGGTGAGGCGCTCGCCGAGATCGTGGGCGCGCTCGTCGAACGGGAACGAGCCCTCGCCGAGCTCGAGGCTCCCGCCGGAGAGGCGCGGCGGCTCGCGACGCGCGCGCAGGACCTCGAGGGCCGGCGCGGGCAGGAAGTGCTGGTGGACGTCGAAGCGGAGCACCGGTCAGACCACGGCGTAGCGCTCCAGGGCGTCCTCGTCCAGCTCGACGCCGAGCCCGGGCCGGTCGGGGACGGCGAGGCATCCGTCGGAGTCGGGGCGGACCGGCTCGGCGAGCATGAAGTCGCGTCGTTCCGGCGTCCAGCCGGGCGGGTCGTAAGGCAGCTCGAGGAACGGGCCACCGCCGACGCCCGCCGCGAGGTGGAGGTTGGCGAGGAGCCCGATCCCGTTCGTCCACGTGTGCGGCGTGAACCAGAGCCCGTCGGCGAGCACGCGCTCGGCAAGTCGGCGGGCGCGGAGCACGCCGACGGCGAGGACGGCGTCGGGCTGGTAGACGTCGAGCGCGCCGGCGCGCGCGTACGTGTGGAGCTCCCCCGGCGTCCGCGTCATCTCGCCGCCCGCCACCCGGACGCCGCTCTCCGCCCGGAGGCGCGCGAGGCCGGCGACGTCGTCGCCGGCCAGCGGCTCCTCGAGCCAGAGGACGTCGAGCTCGCGGAGCTGCGCCGCCGCCTCGCGGACCTGCTCGTAGCCGAGGAGCGGCGAGACGTCGCCCGGCATCCGCCAGCCCTGGTTGAGGTCGACCATGATCTCCATCGCGTCGCCCACCGCCTCGCGCACGGCGCGCACCGCCGCGAGGCCGTCCTGCAGGCGCTCCTTATCGACCCGCAGCTTGAGCGCCCGGAAGCCCTCCGCCCGGAGTGAGAGCGCGGACTCCGCTCGGAGGGCGGGCTCCCACTCCTCGCCTGCGGAGGCGTAGGCCGGCAGGCGATCGGCGGCGCCGCCCAGGAGGCGAGCCGATGGCACTCCTTCCGCCTTCCCGGCCAGGTCCCAGAGCGCGGCCTCGAGCGGCCAGTAGCGGGAGGCGTGGAAGGCGATCGTCTCGAGGACGCGCACGTGCCGCTCGATGTCCAGCGGATCCTCTCCCACGAAGAGATGGGCGTACCGCTCGAACCCGTCCATCGTGTCTCCGGAGCCGATGCCGGTGAGGCCGTCGTCCGTGTCCACGTAGACGAGCGTCGCCTCGAGCGCCCGCCGCGGCTCCGGGTCCCAGGCGGCGGAGAACGGCGGGTCGAGCGGGAAGCGGAGCCGCTGCAGGCGGATGCCGGCGATCTTCACGCCTGCCGGAAGAAGGGGTTCTCGGGCTCGGCTCGCAGCGCGAGCAGCTCCTCGATCGCCGGCCGCCCCTCGGCCGAGGCGGCGAGCGCGCCGCGCGTCGCCTCGACGTTGCCGGCGTAGACCTCCTCCTCGTCCTCGGCGGCCCAGTCCACCCAGACGGCCGCGACGAGCAGGAGATCGTCGACCTCACGAGCCGGCACGATGTCGTCCGCGACCGCGTCGAGCACGCCGCGCGCGATACCGGCCTGCGCGGCGCCCCACGTCAGGGCGGCGTGGCGGTCGCCGCGGACGTCCGCCTTGTTCACGAAGAGCGTGAGCGGCTTCACGGGCAGGTTGGGGCGCAGGACGACGACGAAGGGAACGTGGCCCTGACGCGGCGTCGCGAGCGCGGTCGCCCAGGCGGTCTCGACGGGCCCGCCCTTGCGGCCCAGCACCGTGTTCACGTGGGCCGCGTTCGGCCCGCCTCCCGAGAAGGCCTCACCGACGAGCGTCCGTGCGGCGAAGCTCAGAAGCCGATCACCGCCCGGGCGACCTCGCCGCCGTTCATGGCCGCGAACGCCTCGTTGATCTCGTCGAGGGGATACGTGCGCGACACGAGGGCATCGAGGTCGAGCCGTCCCTCCATGTACAAGTCGACGACGAGCGGCATGTCCACGCGGGGACGGCACGACCCGTAGAAGCTGCCCGTGACGACCTTCTCCTCCCGTGGGAGGGCGGGGGCGGGCAGGTCGGCGGTGGCGCCCTCCGGCGGAATGCCGACGGCGACTACCGTGCCGCCTCGACGCACGGCTCCGTACGCCTGGGCGACGACGCCGGGCGCGCCCGCGGTGTCGAAGGCGTAGTCGGCGCCGCGGCCGTCGGTCAGCTCGCGCAGGGCCGCGGGCACGTCCTCGGCCGAGGGGTCGAGTGCGTGCGTGGCGCCGAGCGCGAGCGCGGTCTCGCGCTTGAACGCGACCGGGTCGGCGGCGACGATCGTCCGCGCGCCGGCCAGCTTGCAGCCGAGGATCGCCGAGAGGCCGACTCCGCCGGCGCCGTAGACGACGGCCGCGCTGCCCGGCGCGACTCGGGCGCGCAGGACGGCGGCGCCGACACCCGTCATCACGGCGCAGCCGACGAGGGCGGCGACGGCGAGCGGCGCGTCGCGGCGAACCGGCACGCAGCAGCTCTCGGGCACGACGCAGCGCTCCGCGAAGGTCGAGAGGTAGGAGTAGTGGTAGAGCGACTCGCCGTTCTGGGAGAGCGCGAGCGTCCCGCCCGGCAGCGTTCCCTCGAACATGTCGGCCATGGCCACGTCGCAGAGGACGCCCCGGCCGGCGACGCAGTAGAAGCACTTCCCGCAGGCGGGAAGCCAGGAGAGGATGACGTGGTCGCCCTCGGCGACCTCCGTCACGCCCGCGCCGGCCGCCTCGACGACCCCGGCGCCCTCGTGTCCCAGCACGGCCGGCAGTGGGTTGGAGGTCGCGCCGGTGACGACGTTCCAGTCGCTGTGGCAGACGCCGCTCGCGGCGAGGCGCACCGTCACCTCGCCGGGGCCCGGGTCAGCGAGCTCGACGTCCTCCACGGAGAGAGGCCGACCGGTCTCACGCAGGACGGCGGCGCGCATGGCGCGATTCTATGGCCGCGGAGGCCATGCCCAGGTGCCAGGCACGATGACGTGCCCGGAGAGGACTGGTCCTCCCGCTCACGCCGCTCTGCGAGCGGCTCTGCCGCCCCCGTCACCGAGCGGCCGCGACGTCATGTCTGTGTCCCGGGCGGCCCTGTCCCGGTGCCAGGCACCTGACATGGCCGACTTGGGCGATTACGCTCGCGCGCATGCAGATGCAGGCCGCTGTCCTGTGGAAGCCGGGCGTCCCGGTCGAGATCCGCGAGGTCGAGCTCGCGCCTCCGGGCGAGGGGGAGGTCCTGGTGAGGATCGCCGCCTGCGGCGTGTGCGCGAGCGACCTCCACGTCGTGGACGGCGACCTCCCGGAGCCGCTCCCGCTCGTGCTCGGCCACGAGGCGGCGGGTGTCGTCGTCGAGGCGGGCCCTGGAGTCGAGCGCCCGGCCGCCGGCGACCACGTCGTGCTCGCCCTCGTCCCGTCCTGCGGGGAGTGCGCGAGCTGTCGGCGCGGCCGGAGGAACTTCTGCGAGCTCGGCGCCGTCATGGCCTCGACCGGCACGCTCGCCGACGGGACGTCGCGCCTCTCCACGGACGGCACGCGGCTCCATCACTTCAACTCCGTCTCCTCCTTCGCCGAGTACGCGGTCGTCCCGCACTCCGTCGCCGTCCCCATCCGCCGGGACGTCCCCCTCGACGTCGCGGCTCTCGTCGGCTGCGCAGTCCTCACGGGCTACGGCGGGGTCGTCCGCACGGCCGAGGTGGAGGAGGGAGCGAGCGTCGCCGTCTGGGGCTGCGGCGGCGTCGGCCTGAACGTCGTCCAGACGGCACGGCTCGCGGGCGCCGGGCCGATCGTGGCGGTGGACACCCGTCCGGAGCCCCTCGCGCTGGCCGAGCCCCTCGGCGCCACGCACGCCGTCCACGCCGGTGCCGCCGCGGACCCTGCCGCCCTCGTGCGGGAGCTGACGGGCGGCGGCGTCGACTACGCCTTCGAGGCGATCGGGCGCGAGGCGACGATCCGCCAGGCGTGGGACGCACTGCGGCCCGGCGGAATCGCCGTCGTCCTCGGCCTCCCGCCGAAGGGCTCGACCGTCACGATCGACACCTGGGGGTTCATCAACGAGAAGACGCTCAGGGGCTCGTTCCTCGGGTCGGCCGAGATCGAAGAGGACGTGCCGCGGATCGTCGATCTCTACGCGGCCGGCGAGCTGAACCTGGACGACCTCGTCAGCAGGCGCATCCCGCTCGCCGGGCTGCCCGAGGCGTTCGACCGGCTCCGGGCCGGCGACGGCCTGCGTCAGCTCGTCGTCTTCGATATCGACGATTGAGCCGGCGGCTCGGCCTGGAGGCGCCGCAGCTCGTCCAGGGAGATGTGGCAGCGGAGGAAGTGGCCGCGCTCCACCTCGGCGAGCGGCGGCTCCTCCTGCTCGCAGATCGCGCCGAGCTTGCGTGGGCAGCGCGTGTGGAAGACGCAGCCCGAGGGCGGATCGGCGGCGCTTGGAATCTCGCCCTCGAGTCTGATCCGCGGCCGCTCCGCGCCTTCCAGCGTCGGCACCGCCGAGAGGAGGGCCTCGGTGTAGGGATGGTGCGGCGCGTTGAAGACCGTCTCGGCGGCGCCGAGCTCCATCAGGCGCCCCAGGTAGAGCACCGCGATCCGGTCGGAGAGGTAGCGGACGACGCCGAGGTCGTGCGAGATGAAGAGGTAGGTGACGCCCTGCTCGGCCTGCAGGTCGGCGAGGAGGTTGAGAATCGCGGCCTGCACCGAGACGTCGAGTGCCGACGTGGGCTCGTCGCAGACGACGACGCGGGGGTCGCCGGCGAAGGCGCGCCCGATCGCCACCCGCTGCTTGAGGCCGCCGGAGAGCTGCACCGGCCGCGCGCTCAGCAGGCGCTCGTCGAAGCGCACCGACGAGGCGATCTCGCGCAGGCGCGCCTCGCGCCGCTCGCCCCGCATCCCGAGGAGCTTCGTCAGGGCGCGGCCGATGATGCGCCGGACGGAGGAGCGGCGGTTGAGGGCCGAGTCGGGGTTCTGGAAGACCGTCTGGAGCGCTCGCACCTGCTCGACGTCCCGCTTCACGATCCGCGGCGCGAGCGGCCGGCCGTCCAGCTCGACGGTCGAGTCCGGGTCCGGCGCTGTCAGGCCGAGGAGCACGCGGGCGAGCGTCGTCTTGCCGCAGCCGGACTCCCCGACGAGGCCGAGCGTCTCGCCCGGGCCGATGGCGAGGTCGACGTCGACGAGCGCGTGGACGCGGCTCCCCTCGTGGGCGAAGGTCTTGCTCGCGTGCCCCAGCCTGACGACCGGCTCGCCGTTCGTCCGAGCGGCCGCCGCGACCGGGGTCGCGCGTGTCGTGCGGGGGAGGTCGGCCGCCTCCTCGTGGAAGTAGCAGCGGCTGGTGTGGCCGCTGCCGAGCGGGTAGAGCCGCGGCTCCTCCGCCCGGCAGATGTCGCGGACGAGCGCGCAGCGGTCGGCGTAGACGCAGCCCGGCAGGTGCGCGCCCAGCTGCGGCAGGTATCCGGGGATCGTGTCCAGCCGGTCGCGGTCCTTGCGGAGCCCGCCGCGCGGGATGCAGCGCAGGAGCCCGACGGTGTACGGGTGGCGCGGCTCCGCGAAGACGGTCTCGGCCGCGCCCTCCTCAACGAGGCGTCCCGCGTAGAGGACGCCGACGCGCTCGCACATCTTCCTGATCACGCCGAGGTTGTGGCTGATGAAGAGGACGCTCGTCCCGAAGTCCTGCCGCAGCGCGGCCACCAGGTCGAGCACCTCCGCTTCCACCGTGGCGTCCAGGCCCGTCGTCGGCTCGTCGAGGATGAGGAGCGTCGGGTCGGAGGCGAGCGCCATCGCGATGACGATCCGCTGCTGGCCGCCGCCGGACAGCTGGTGCGCGTAGCGCCGCATGGCCCGCGCGGGGTCCGAGATCTGCACCCTGCGGAGCATCTCCTGCGCGCGGTGGCGCGCCTCGTCCCGGCCGGCGCCCCGGAGCCGGAAGACCTCGGCGATCTGGTCGCCGACGCGGATGGCCGGGTTCAGTGCCGCTCCCGGGTTCTGGTAGACCATCGAGAGCGTCGTCGCGCGCAGGCGGCGCATCTCGAGCTCGTCCATCCGGAGGAGGTCGGCGCCGTCGGCCCGGATCGAGCCCGCCACGACGCGGCCGTTCCGCGGCAGGTAGCGCATGATCGTGAACGCCGCCGTGGTCTTGCCGCAGCCGGACTCGCCGACGAGGCCGTAGGACTCCCCCCTGGCGATCGTCAGCGTCAGGCCGCGCAGCACCGGGCGGTCGACTCCGCGCACCCGGTAGACGACCTCGAGGTCCTGGATCTCGACTGCGGGCTCGGTCGTCATCGCTCGAAGGTCTGCGCGATCGCGTCCGCGATCAGGTTGATGCCGACGATCAGCGTCGCGATCGCGAGGGAGGGGAAGAGGACCGCCCACCACACGCCGGCGTTGATGAACGTGTAGTGCTCCGAGATGTCGTGGCCCCAGTCGGGGATGGACGGGTCGGCCCCGAAGCCGAGGAAGGCGAGCGTGGCGATCGTGAAGATCGCGTAGCCGAGGCGGACGGTGAACTCGACCACGATCGGGCCCATCACGTTCGGGAGGATCTCCGCGAACAGGATGTAGGGCGAGCGCTCGTTGCGGAGGCGCGCGGCCTGGACGTACTCGAGCTCGCGCTCACTGAGGACGGCGGCCCTGACGGTCTTTGAGATGATCATCGCGAACACGGTGCCGATGACGAGCACGAGCGTCGCCCGCGACGGCCCGAGAGCGACGATCGCGAGGAGCGCGAGCACGATCACCGGGACGGCGAGCATCGCGTCGACGACCCGCATGACGACTTCGTCCACGAACCCCCGGTAGTAGCCGGTGACGAGGCCGATGGCCGTGCCGACGACGGTCCCGAGGATGGTCGCGAGCGGCGCGGTGATGAGGATCTCGCGGGCGCCGACGATCACGCGCGAGAGCACGTCGCGGCCGAGGCGGTCGGTGCCGAACAGGTGGTCGGCCGACGGCGCCGCGAGCTTGTTCAGGACATCGTCGGCACTCGCGTCGTGCGGGGCGATCAGCGTCCCGAAGATCGCGCAGACGACCCAGATGCCGACCAGGAAGCTCCCGAGGACGAACGTCGGCGAGCGGCGCAGCAGGCGCAGGCGCTCCCGGCGCGCGATCTTGGCCTCGTCCCGGGTCGGGATCGCGATGGGGGCGGCGGGATCCTCGATGACCGTCATTCGGCGCTCGCGTAGCGGATGCGGGGGTTGAGGAGCGAGTAGGCGAAGTCGGCCAGGAGCATCGCGATCAGGAACACGATGCCGACGATCAGCACCGCCGCCTCGAGGACGGGGAGATCCTTCTGCGTCGCCGCCGTGAAGATGAGGCGGCCCAGACCGGGATAGTTGAAGAGGGTCTCGATGACGACGAGCCCGCCGATGAGATAGCCCGTCTGCGTCGCGACGACCGCGATCGTGGGCAGGAGCGAGTTGCGCAGGACGTGGCGCCTTATCACCGTCCGCCGCGGCAGGCCCTTGAGCACCGCCGTCCGCGTGTAGTCGGCGTCGAGCGCCTCGATGGCGCCCGCCCGCGTGATGCGGGCGATGTAGCCGAACAGGAGGACGACGAGCGTGAGGGCGGGGAGGAGCAGGTACTCGAGCTGCGTGAAGAAGCCGCTGCCCGCGGGCGCCCGCGCGCTGACCGGGAGGACGTCGAGCCAGAGCCCGAAGACGAGGATGAGCATGATCCCCGAGACGAACTCGGGGACGACCGACAGCGAGAGCCCGCCGATCGTTATCACCCGGTCGGCGAGCGTGTCCCGCCTGAGCGCCGCGACGACCCCGCCGAGGATCGCGAGCGGGACGACGAGGACGAACGCGAAGACCGCGAGCTTGGCCGAGTTCCCGAGGGCGTTCCCGATCAGCTCGCTGACCGGGACGTTGAGAGCATGCGAGTCGCCGAGGTCGCCCTGGAAGAAGCCTGTGATCCAGTCCCAGTACTGGACGAACAGGGAGCGGTCCGTGCCGAGCTGCTCGTTGAGCGCGTCTACCGCCGCCTGGTCGGCGAACGGGCCGAGGATGCGGCGGGCGACGTTTCCCGGGAGGACGGACGCGCCGAGGAAGACGATCACGCTGAGCAGGAAGAGCGTGATCGCCGCGAGGCCGAGCCGCTTGAGCAGAAACCGTGCCATGGCCGCTCGCTACAGACTACGACCTGGGCGGCCGGAGACCGTCGTCACCGGCCGCCCGTCTTCTCCCACGAGTCAGGCGGTGAAACCCGCCTTCGAGAGGTCGAACTGGCCGGTGGCCGCGGAGACCGCACCCTGGAGGTTCGGCTTGGCCGCGCTCAGGAAGTTGTAGAAGTACGGGAAGACGATCGGAGTCTCGTCGAGCAGGAGCTGCTGGATCTGCCCGGCGACCCCGCGCTGGGACTCGACGTCGAGCGCGGCCACGTACTGGCGCACGAGCTCGTCGTACTCGTCGTTTCTGAAGTGCGCCGAGTTCCAGACGCCGATCTTCGGGTCGCCCGCGAGCGCGGCGGTGAGGTAGACGTTCGGGACCGGCCGGTGGCCGTAGTCGGTGATGCCCATGACGGAGTCGAGCCAGGTCGAGTTCCCGAAGACGCCGTCGCCGTAGTACGTGGCGGCGTCGGTGATCCTGAGGTTGATCGTGACCCCGATCTCCGCCGCGTAGTTCTTCACGAGCTGGGCGAGGTCGGGGATCTCGAAGCCGTCCCAGGTGTCGAGCTGGACCGTGAAGCTCTCCTGGCCGGCGTCCGCGAGGAGCTGGCGCGCCTGCTCCAGGTCCTGCTCGCGCTGCGCCACGTTGGTGTCGGTCGACGGGTAGAGCGGCGCGAAGGGGCTGTCGTTCCCGATCTCGGCCCGGCCCTCCCAGAGGCCGTCGACGAGCGCGTTCCGGTCGATCGAGAGTGCGATCGCCTGCCGCACGCGCGCGTCCGTGAACGGCTCCTTGTCGGTGCGCATGTGGAGCTGGCGGTGCGTGGCGGTCGAGATCGCGATGACCTGGACGTTGGAGTCGTCGAGCAGCGCCCGACCGCCGGAGACGGAGAAGTGCTCGATGAAGTCGACCTCGTCGCCCTGGAGCGCGAGCACCATCGGCGCTTCCTCCGCGTAGAACCTGACCTCCACCGAGTCGGCATTCGCCTTCTCGCCCCAGTACGCGTCGTTGCGTACGAAGGTGGCGCCCTGCTGCGGCGTGAAGCTCTCGAGCTTGAACGGGCCCGTGCCCTCGAACGTCTGGCCCCAGTCGGCCGGGTCGAGGTCGGCCGGGATGATGATCGCGTTGTAATTGGCCGAGCTGACGAGCGTCGGGAAGTTCCCGTTGGGCGCGTCGAGGTTGAAGACGACGGTCGCGTCGTCCGGAGCCTCGATGTTCCCGGGCGAGAGGACCCCGCCGAGCGCGGACTGCGCGTTCACCGAGCCGCCGTCGGGGTTGATGAGCTTGTCGAAGGTCGCGACGACGTCCTGCGCCGTCAGCGTGGCGCCGTTGTGGAACGCGATGCCCTGCCGGATGGCGAACGTCCAGACCGAGCCGTCCTCGTTCGGCTCCCAGCTCTCCGCGATCCGCGGCTGGAGCTCGAGGTTCTCGTCCGAGAAGGACAAGTACTCGCCCGTCGAGCCGAGCATGCCGGCGCCGCCCTCGTCCTGGACGAGGAGGGGGTTCGGCTCGGTCGTGGGCTGGATGAGCGCTACGCGGATCGTCCCGCCCGGCTGGAGGTTGCCGGCTGCGGTGTCCGTCCCGCCGGTCGGGGTGGCCTCGCCGTTACCGTCGTCGTCGCCGCCGCACGCGGCTGCGACGAACGAGAGGAGCGGCAGCGACATGCCGACCACGGTTCCCCGGCGCATGAGCTCGCGGCGGGTGATCTTCCCCCACGCGTACTCGTCGATCAGGTGGTTCTCGAGGTCGCTGCGCTCGCGGCGAACCTCGTCCAGCCGGCGCTGCGTCTCATCCATCTTCGCCTCTCCTTCCGGAAGCCGTGGGGCGCGTAGGCGCTCGCTTATAGCTCATCGGTCGGGAACGGTCAATCTTGTCCGTGCCCGCATGCCCTCATCCGGTCAGACGGCCGCGCGGGCGGCAAGTTGGCCGAGGCGGTCCGTGAGAAGTGCGACGAAGGCGGGCACGTCGAGGTCGACGGCGACCTCGGCGTTGGGCTCCGGAAGCACCGTGCGGCGCCTCGTGTCGACGACGGTGCGCCCCCTGCAAAGGCCGGAGCTCGTGTCGACCTCGACGTGACGGTGCAGCGTGCGGACGAGCCCGGGCGCGACCACGTGGGCCACGGCGACGGCGTCGTGCACCGGACAGCCGCCGTGCTCGTAAGCCCTGCTGTAGAAGGCCCCGTAGAAGTCGAGCATGGCCGCGACGGCGGCGCCGACCGGGCCCTGCGGGCGCAGGCGGTCGGCATGTTCGGGGGTGAGCACGGCTCTGTTCGTGACGTCGAGGCCGACCATGGTCACGTCGAGCCCGCTCGCGAAGACGCGCGCGCCCGCCTCGGGGTCGACCCAGACGTTGAACTCGGCCGACGCCGTCATGTTCCCCTCGGCGATCGCGCCCCCCATGAGCACGATCCGGCCCAGGCGCTGCGCCGCGTCCGGACGCGCGTCCAGGTGGAGCGCGACGTTCGTGAGCGGGCCGAGCGCCACGAGGGTGAGGGGACGGTCGGCGGCGAGGATCCGCTCCGCCAGGAACTCGACGGCCTGCAGGTCGAGCGGCCGCCCGCGCGCCGGTGGCAGCTCGGGGCCGTCGAGCC